>NZ_JBEYVX010000012.1:0-132762 GCF_040644195.1 Streptomyces sp. NPDC047014
GGCGACCGCATCACCCTGCGCCAGCTCGCCGGCATGCGCAGCGGGCTCTACAACTACAGCGAGGACCCGGACTTCGACAAGGACTTCGAGGCCGCTACTCCCGTACAAGATCTGTAGGCATGGTGGAACGCCCGTTCGTCGTCAGGCGGACGGGCTTCCGCGTTTCCTCCCCCTCAGGACCGTCACCCCCGAGGCCGCCTTGAAGGCACAGGACGTCATGCCCCTGCCCGTACACGCCTACCGACGCTGCCCCGGAAAGGGTCCGAAGAGGGATCACATGCCTTACCGGCAACTCAGCATTCGCAAAAGGTGCGAGAACATTCTCGGCCATCTGGATCTGACCCACCCGTTCTCCCTCGACGCGCTGTGCGAGCGGATAGCCGAGCGGCGCGGCCGCCCCATCCGCCTCCACCCCCTCCCCAAGGAAGCCGCCGAATCCGGGGTCTGCGGCCTGTGGGTGGGCACGGCCAGCGTCGACTACGTCTTCTACGAGGCGCAGACCACCCCGCTCCACCGGGAGCACATCGTCCTCCACGAGCTCGGCCACATCCTCTTCGGCCACCACTCCCTGGAGGGCGAGGACACCGGCACCGGCGCCCCCACCGTGCTCGGGCGCACCAACTACACCACCCGGCAGGAGCAGGAGGCGGAGATGCTCGCCAGCATGATCCGCATCCGCACCGCCCACGCCGCCCCCCGCACCCCCGCCCACGGCCGCGGCACCCTCGCCCGGCTGGAGTCCGCCATGGGCTACGAGCGGGGCTCCGATGGCAGCTGACCTCACCGCCTTCGGCGACTGGCTCGCCGTCCCCGCCGTCGTCTGCCTCTGGGCCGCCGTCCTGCTGCGCGCCCCGGGCGCCCTGCGCTCCCCGCAGCAGCGCGGCCTGTGGCTGGCCGTGGCCACCGCCGCCGCCGCGATGACCCTGAACCTCCCGGACCTGGTCGCCTACGCGATGGACCGCGGCGCCGGCTACGCCCACACCATCGGCCTCGTCCGCAACCTCATCGGCGTGTTCTCGGCCGGCGCCGTGCTCTACTTCGTCGCCGCCGCCACCCGCGGCCGCCGCCTCCGGATCGCCTCCTGCGCCGCCACGGTGCTCTGGCTCGCCGCCCTCACCGGCCTCGACACCGCCGCCCCCGGGCACGGCACGCACACCATGCCCCCGGCCGGCGAGCCCGTGCCCTCCCTCGCGTACTGGCTGGTGCTGATCTCCGCGCACGTCGTCGCCAACACCGTCTGCGTGGCCCTGTGCTGGCGCTACAGCCGCCGCACCGCCAGCCGCGGCCTCGCCGCCGGGCTGCGGCTCTTCGGCCTCGGCACCGCCCTCGCCGGGCTGTTCTGGCTGGCGTACCTGCTCAAGGCCCTCTTCGGCAGCACCTGGGCGATGCCCGCGCTGCCGCTGCTGATGAACCTGCACGGCCTGCTGCGCGCCGCCGCGATCCTCGTGCCCACCCTGTTCACCCTGCGCCGCACCCTCGACGACAGCGCCACCGCCTGGCGGCTCTGGCCGCTCTGGCGCGACCTGGTCGAAGCCGTGCCGCACGTCGCGCTCAACAAGCCGCGCTCCGGCCGGGTGGTGGAGCTGCTGTGGCCGCCCGTCCCGCGCAACCTGCTGGTCTACCGCAAGGTGATCGAGACGCGCGACGCGATCCTGATCCTGGGGGAGTACGTCCGCCCGGGCGCCCTGGAGCAGGCCCGCGGGCATGCGGCCGGACGCGGCATCCCCGAGCAGCGGCGCACCGCGGCCGCGCTGGCCCGCGTACTGAGGGAGGCCCGGCGGGCGAAGCTGGACGGGCTGCCCGGTCAGCCCGGCGGGGCCGCCGGCCTGGAACTGCCCGCCGTCATCCAGGGCTCGCGGGAGGGCGGGGACCTGGCGGACGAGGCCGGCTTCCTCGTCGACGTCGCCGAGGCGTACACCGCGCAGGCCGCACCCGAGGACGTGAGGACACCGTGAGCACCACCGTACTGATCACCGGGGCCAGCGCCGGACTGGGCGCCGCCTTCGCCCGCGCCTTCGCCGTCCGGGGCTGCCGCCTGGTGCTCGTCGCCCGCGACAAGGACCGGCTGGAGGCCGTCGCCGACGCCCTGGCACGCGAGTACGGGACGCCGTCCGAGGTGCTGCCCGCCGACCTGCTCGACCCGGCGGACCGCGCGGCCGTCGCGCAGCGGCTGGCGGACCGGGACCGGCCCGTGGACGTCCTGGTCAACAACGCGGGCTTCGGCCTGCCCGCGCCCTTCCCGCACAGCCCCGTCGAGGACGAGGAGCGCATGCTCGACCTGCTGGTCAAGGTGCCGCTCGTGCTCACCCACGCGCTGCTGCCCGGCCTGCGCGAGCGCCGCCACGGGGCCGTGCTCAACGTCTCCTCCGTGGCCGGACTGCTGCCCACCGGCACCTACGGGGCCGCCAAGGCGTGGATCACCGCGTTCAGCGAGTCCCTGCGGGTGGACATGCGGCCGTACGGGGTCCGCGTGCTGGCGGTGGTGCCCGGCTTCACCCGCACCGAGTTCCAGGAGCGGGCCGGGATGGACGTCAGCGCGCTGCGCGACGCGGTCTGGCTGGAGCCGGAGGCCGTGGTCGAGCGGGCCCTCAAGGACCTGGCCCTGCGCCGTCCCGTCAGCATCACCGGCCGCCGCTACCGCGCCTACGCCTTCGCCGTCCGCCACCTCCCGCGCGGCTTCGTCGCGGAGCGGCTGGCCCGCCGCCGCCGGGCCCCGGCCGCATCCGGTACGTGAGCCCGCGCGGGCCCACGTACCGCTGGGGCCTGATCCGCCGGACAGGCCCTACAGCTCGGTGACCCGGCCGCCCGCGACCTCCAGCCGGCGGGTCACGTGCACCGCGTCCAGCATCCGGCGGTCGTGCGTGACCAGCAGGAGGGTGCCCTCGTACGCCTCCAGCGCGGACTCCAGCTGCTCGATCGCCGGCAGGTCCAGGTGGTTGGTCGGCTCGTCCAGCACCAGCAGGTTCACCCCGCGGCCCTGGAGCAGCGCCAGCGCGGCACGCGTGCGCTCACCGGGGGAGAGGGTGGCCGCCGGGCGCATCACATGGGCCGCCTTGAGGCCGAACTTGGCCAGCAGCGTGCGCACCTCGGCCGGCTCGGTGTCGGGGACGGCCGCGCAGAACGCCTCCAGCAGCGGTTCGTCGCCCAGGAACAGCCCGCGGGCCTGGTCGACCTCGCCGACCAGCACACCGGAGCCGAGGGTGGCGGAGCCGGAGTCCGGGGCCAGCCGGCCGAGCAGGACGGCGAGCAGGGTGGACTTCCCGGCGCCGTTGGCCCCGGTGATCGCCACCCGGTCCGCCCAGTCGATCTGCAGGCTCGCCGGGCCGAAGGCGAAGTCCCCGCGCTTCACGGCCGCCTCGCGCAGGGTGGCCACCACGGAACCGGAGCGCGGGGCCGCCGCGATCTCCATCCGCAGCTCCCACTCCTTGCGGGGCTCCTCCACGACCTCCAGCCGCTCGATGGCGCGCTGCGTCTGGCGGGCCTTGGCGGCCTGCTTCTCGCTGGACTCGCCGCGCAGCGACTTGCCGATCTTGTCGTTGTCGGTGGCCTTGCGGCGGGCGTTGCGCACGCCCTTGTCCATCCAGTTGCGCTGCATCTGCGCCCGGCCTTCGAGGGCGGCCTTCTTGTCGGCGTACTCCTCGAACTCCTCGCGGGCGTGGCTGCGGGCCCGGGCGCGCTCCTCCAGGTAGGAGTCGTAGCCGCCGCCGTAGAGGTTGATCTGCTGCTGGGCCAGGTCCAGTTCGAGGACCTTGGTGACCGTCCGGGTCAGGAACTCGCGGTCGTGGCTGATCACGACCGTGCCCGCGCGCAGCCCCTTGACGAAGCGCTCCAGCCGCTCCAGACCGTCGAGGTCCAGGTCGTTGGTGGGCTCGTCCAGCAGGAAGACGTCGTAGCGGGAGAGCAGCAGCGAGGCCAGGCCCGCGCGGGCCGCCTGGCCGCCGGAGAGCGCCGTCATGGGCAGGTCGAGGCCGACCGCGAGACCGAGGTCGTCGGCCACCTCCTGGGCCCGCTCCTCCAGATCGGCGCCGCCGAGGTCCAGCCACCGGTCGAGGGCGGTGGCGTACGCGTCGTCCGCCCCCGGGGTGCCGTCCACCAGGCCCTGCGTGGCCGCGTCCAGCTCCGCCTGGGCGGTGGCCACGCCCGTACGCCGGGCCAGGAACTCCCGGACCGACTCCTCGGGCCGGCGCTCCGGCTCCTGCGGGAGGTGGCCGACGGCGGCGGTGGGCGGGGAGAGCCGCAGCTCCCCGGTCTCGGGGGTGTCCAGACCGGCGAGCAGACGCAGCAGGGTGGACTTCCCGGCGCCGTTCACGCCGACGAGACCGATGACGTCGCCGGGCGCGACGACGAGGTCGAGACCGGCGAACAGCGTGCGCTCGCCGTGCGCGGCGGTGAGCTTCTTGGCGACGAGGGTGGCAGTCATGATGGGCCGATCCTATCGGCGCCGGGCGGCTGCCCAGATGGCCGGATAGGTGGGAAGCCCGTCATTGCGGCCACCGCGCCGGCGCGCGCACGATGGAGCCATGCCCTCAGCGCCGCGCGGCCTCCTCGTCCTCCTCTACGACGGGGTGCAGAGCCTGGACGTGACAGGGCCGGTGGAGGTGTTCGCCGCGCTCACCCACTTCCCGGGCCGGTCCGGGTACACGATCCGTACGGTGTCCCCCGGCGGGCGGCCCGTGCGCAGCGGCAGCGGCCTGGCCCTGCTGCCCGACGGGGACCTGGCGGAGGCCCGGCCGGGCCCGGGGACCACGGTGCTGGTGCCCGGCGGCCGGCACACGACGGACTTCGAGCCCCGGCTCGTCGACTGGCTCCGGACCCACGGGGGTGGCGCGGAGCGGCTGGTGTCCGTCTGCACGGGCGGGCTGCTGCTGGCGGAGGCGGGCCTGCTGGACGGGCGGCGGGCGACCACGCACTGGAACGCCTGCGAGCGGATGGCGCGGGACTACCCGGCGGTCGCGGTCGACCCGGACCCGATCTACGTACGGGACGGATCCGTGCACACCTCGGCCGGGGTCACCGCGGGGATCGACCTCGCGCTGGCCCTGGTGGAGGAGGACCACGGGCGGGACGTCGCGCTGACCATCGCCCGCCATCTGGTGGTGTTCCTGCGCAGGCCCGGCAACCAGGCGCAGTTCAGCGCGCAGCTGGCGGCCCAGACGGCCCGGCGGGACCCGCTGCGGGACGTCCAGCAGTGGATCACCGAGCATCCGGGGGAGGAGCTGGGCGTGGAGCGGCTGGCCGCCCGCGCCCGGCTCTCGCCCCGGCATTTCGCGCGGGCCTTCCGGGCGGAGACCGGGGTCACGCCCGGCCGGTACGTCGAACGGGTGCGGGTGGAACACGCCCGGCGGCTGCTGGAGGAGGGCGGGGAAGGGATCGCCCAGATCGCCCGTGCCTGCGGTTACGGCACCCCGGAGGCCCTGCGCCGGGCCTTCGTCCGGACCCTCGGCCAGCCGCCCGCCGAGTACCGGCGCAGATTCGGCGGGCCGGGCGGCTGAGGGACGCCCCCCGCCGTCCGCCCGCGGTATGTCCCGTGTCCCGACCGACGACCGACGACCGACGCTCCGGAGGAGCCATGCAGATCGCCATCCTGCTCTACGACCGCTTCACCGCCCTCGACGCCATCGGCCCCTTCGACACCCTGGGCCGGCTGTCCGGCGCCGAGGTCGTCTTCGTCTCCGAGCGGCCGGGCCCCGTACGCACCGACGGCGGCGCCCTCGCGCTCGTCGCCGACAAGGGACTCGACGAGGTCACCCGGCCCGACATCGTGCTGGTGCCCGGCGGGCCGCACCCCGAGCGGGAGATGGCCAACCCCGCCGTCCTGGACTGGCTGCGCGCCGTCGACGCGGGCTCCGCCTGGACCACCTCGGTGTGCACCGGCTCGCTGCTGCTGGCCGCCGCCGGGCTGCTCGACGGCCGGCGGGCCACCAGTCACTGGATGTACCTGGACCGGCTGGCGGAGTTCGGGGCCGCGCCCACCGGCGAGCGGGTGGTGTACGACGGGAAGTACGTCACCGCCGCCGGGGTGTCCTCCGGCATCGACATGGGGCTCGGCCTGCTCGGCCGGATCGCCGGGGACGACTTCGCCCAGGCCGTCCAGCTGATGACCGAGTACGACCCGCAGCCGCCCTACGACGCCGGATCGCCGGAGAAGGCCCCGGCCCCGCTCGTGGCGATGCTGCGCGGGCACCACCTGCCCGGCGAAGGGGTCACGGGGTCCAGGTGAACCGGGGCGCCCGGCGCTCCAGGAAGGCGGCGACCCCCTCGGCGGTGTCCGCGCTCCCGGCCGCCTGCTCCTCCCAGTGGGCGTCCCGGTCGGTGCGGCCGTCGGCGAACTCCTTCGCCGCCGCCTGCGTCAGCTGGGAGCGGGAGGCGAGGATCCGGGTGAACTCGGCGACGCGCCCGTCCAGCGCGCCCGCGGGCAGCAGCTCGTTCAGGAACCCGGCGCGCAGGGCCTGCGGGGCATCGATCAGCTCCGCGGAGTAGAGGAGGTACTTGGCCCAGGACGGGCCGACCAGGGCCGCGAGCCGCCGGGTGGCGGAGGCCGGGTAGACCACGCCCAGCCGGGCCGGGGTCACCCCGAAGGAGGCACCCTCCTCGGCGAAGCGCAGATCGCAGGCGGCGGCCAGCTGGCTGCCGCCGCCCACGCAGAAGCCGCGGACGGCGGCCAGGGTGGGCTTGGGGAAGGCGGCCAGGGCCTCCTCGGCCGCCACGGCGAGGGCCCGCGGGTCGTCCTTGCCGGTCAGGGTGGAGATGTCGGCGCCCGCGCAGAAGGTCGGGCCGTCCCCGGTGAGTACGAGCACCCGTACGGCCGGGTCGTGGGCCAGCTCCGCCAGCAGCTCCGGGAGCGCCCGCCACATCGCCGCGGTCATGGCGTTGCGCTTGGCGGGGTGGGAGACGACGACGGTGGCGACCCCGTCGGCGACCGTGTGGCGGAGGGTGGCCTCCGGGGCTGCGTCCATGCGCCGGATGCTATCCCGGGGGCCCGAACCTATGATCAAGGGAGTCCGTGGGGGGTGCGAGGAGGTGGCATGTCCATGGGCACGGCTCCGGAGCCGCAGCGGGAGAAGAAGAAGCTCCACCGCAGTTTCGGGCTGCTGGCCGGGCTCGGGGTGCTGCTCGTGCTGGCCGGTCTGGTCGGCCTCGTCTACACCGGCCTGGCCACGCTCACCTCGATGTTCCTCTTCGGCTGGCTGCTGCTGATCGGCGGTGTGGTGGGCCTGCTCCAGGCCGTGCAGTCCCGGAGGAGCAACTACTTCTGGCTGGCCGTCATCGTCGCCGCGATCAATATCGCGGCGGGCTTCGTGATCCTGCGCCGCCCCGAGGCCAGCGCCGAGGCCCTGACCATGTTCGCCGCGCTGCTCTTCCTCACCGGCGGGCTGTTCCGGCTGGTGGGAGCCCTCGTCGTACGCGGGGCCCACTTCGGGCTGGCACTGGTCCAGGGCGCCTTCGGGGTGCTGCTGGGACTGCTGATCCTGTCCAACTGGCCCGGCAACAGCCTCTACGTGATCGGCGCCTTCTTCTCCCTCGCCCTGCTCTTCGACGGGCTGAGCCTGATCGTGACGGGCATGGGCGCGCGCCGCATCCTGGGCCTGGTCAGGGAAGACGGTGTGACGGGGGAGGCCGGTGAGGCGGGCGGGGCCGGTGAGACGGCCGGGAAGCGGCCGCGAGGAAATCAGGAACGGACCAACAACTGACTCCGTCATACGCCAACGGTCAGAAAGCGTCCGATTGACGCCGACTTCTGGTCAGCGGTCCGGGCCGGATGGCCCCGTTCCCCACTCTGGACGCGTGGAGACGATCGAGCGTGAAGACGGGGGCCGGAAGATGGACAGCAGCGGGAGCGTCCCGCAGGCCAGGGAAGGGGAGCCGCAGGCTCCGGCCGACCCCCTCGCGTACGAGGGGGTGTGGCGGTTCACCGCGCCCGCGGTTGAAGAATCCGTTCCGCAGGCCCGCCGGGCGGTCCGCGACCTGCTCGGGCGCCAGGGGGTGCCCGCCCCGCAGGACCTGGTGTACTCCCTGCTGCTGATCGTCTCCGAGCTGGTGACGAACTCGGTGCGGCACGCGGCCCTGCTCTCGCCCGAGGTGGCCGTGGAGGTGGCCGTCGGCCGCTCCTGGGTCCGGGTGGCTGTCGAGGACAACCACCCCTACCGGCCCAAGGCCCTGGAGGCCGACTTCGGCCAGACCGGCGGCCGGGGCCTGCTCCTCGTCCGGGAGATCACCCTGGAGTCCGGCGGGGTCTGCGACGTCGAGCACACCTCGACCGGCGGGAAGGTCATCTGGGCCGCCCTGCCGCTGCCCCGGCCGCCGGCCGCCGGCTGAGCGGCGGACGGCCGAGCGGTGGAGGGCCGGACGGCGGGGGACCGGCCGGGGGCTACCAGCCCGCCGCGTCGCCGGTCAGCTCGCGGATCGCGGGCCGGGCCGCGTCCAGTACGGTCATGAACCAGGCGGAGAACGGAAGCTCGGCGTGCCGCTTCGCCAGCTCCTCGGCGGTGACGAAGGCGGTGTCCTCCACCTCCTCCGGGTCCGGCCGCAGGGCGGCCTGCGCCAGTCCCACGAACAGGTGATTGAACTCCTGCTCCACCAGCCCCGAAGCCGGGTCCGGGTGGTTGTAGCGCACCGTCCCCGCCTCCGCGAGCAGCGAGGGCGACAGGCCCAGCTCCTCGTGGGTCCGCCGGGCGGCGGCCGCGAACGGGGACTCGCCCGGGTAGGGGTGGCCGCAGCAGGTGTTCGACCAGACGCCCGGGGAGTGGTACTTCCCGAGGGCCCGCTGCTGGAGCAGCAGACGCCCCTGCTCGTCGAAGAGGAATACGGAGAACGCCCGGTGCAACTGGCCGGGCGCCTGATGAGCGGAGAGCTTCTCCGCGGTGCCGATGGTGTTGCCGGACTCGTCGACCAGTTCGAGCATGATCGGTTCTTGAGTACCGGTGCCGTTGGACGCAGTGTGCGCGGCGGTGGCTGGTGTGGTCGGCATACCCATCCTTCGCTTCGGACTTCGGCCCTCAGTCTGCCGTACAAAAGAGGCTTGTCCGCACTTCGGCCATCCGCGCATGTCCGCCCCCCGCCACGTGCTAGCGGCGGGGGGCGGACCGTCGCGGAGCGCCGCGCACACCGCGTGGGCGTCAGACCCCGAAGGGCGCCGGATACGCGATCGTGCCTGCCGGGACCGGCACGGAATCGTCCAGGACCAGCGCCATCATGGCCTCGTCCGGCACCTCGAAGGGCGCCCGGATCCCGAAGGACGAGGCCGGAACGAAGCCGAAGCGCGGGTAGTAGGCCGGATGGCCCAGCACCAGGACCAGCGGCTCCCCGCGCTCCTTCGCCGCCGCCAGCACGGCCCGTACGACCGCGCTGCCCGCGCCCGAGCGCTGGTGTGCCGGGAGGGTGGCCACCGGGGCCAGTGCGAGCGCCGGGGCGCCGTCCACCGTGCACCTGGTCAGCAGGGCGTGCGCGGCCACCGACCCGTCCGGCGCCTGCGCCACGTACGAGAGCCCCGGCAGCCAGGCCGGGTCCGCGCGCAGGGCGTCCACGAGATCGGCCTCCGAGGGGGTCTCGAAGGCCGCCAGGTTGACCGCCCGTACGGCGGCGGCGTCGGCCGCCGTCTCCGGACGGGTCGGCCAGGCGTCGGTGGGGTGGGCGGCGGAGTCGCCGTCGGTGGTGTGGATGTGTTCGGTCAACGTGAACCCTTGTGACGGGGGCTCCGGCCGATCGGCTCCCCGGCGGCAGCCGGGAGGCAGGTGGATCAGGCTCGGCCGGACACCCGGGAGGAACGGGGGATGAACCGGAGCTCGCAGCGCACGGCCGCGACCACTGCGACGGTCATCGACCCACCTCTTTCCACTCGACGCCTCCGGGGGCGTCGCCACCGTAACATCCGGGCCGTTTGTGGTACCGCGCCGTGATCATCGATGATGATCACGACCCGGCCCGCAGCCCCGGATATCGGGCTTGTCAGGGCGTGAACGGGCGGTGAATGCCTGCTTCCCTTCATCCGATAGCCTCTGCCGACGTGCCGCCCCCACCAGGGCGTCCGTACGGAACCCGTTACAAGGAGTGAGTTCGTCTGCCGACCGTCATCCTCACCGGCCTGCCGGTCCCCGGATCACCGCTCGCTGACGAGCTGCGCTCCCTCGGCTTCGAGGTCCGCCCCGCCGCCGGCCCCCGGGACGCCGCCGCCGCACTGGCCGGCGTACCCGCCGACCAGCGGGTCGCCGTCGTGGACAGCGCCTTCGTCGGGCACGTGCACGCCCTGCGCCTGGCGCTGACCGACCCGCGCTTCGACGCCTGCGCCGTCACCGGCGCCCTCTCCGTCCAGCCGGGCGCCCGCGAGGCCCTGGACAAGGCCGTCGCCACCGAGACCGCCCACGGGCCCGGTGCCTACGCCGACCGGCTGGCCACCGCCGTCGAGGCCACCGGGACCACCGTCCAGCGGCCCGAGCTGGGCAGCCTCGTCGCCACCGTGCCCGCGGGCGCGGACGAGCGGGCCGCGGCCTCCGCCGCCGTCGCCGCCGTCGACGAGGAAGCGGTCCGGCTGCGCTCCGCCGTGAAGTCCCGCGACGGGTTCTTCACCACCTTCTGCATCAGCCCGTACTCGCGCTACCTCGCCCGCTGGTGCGCCCGCCGCGGCCTGACCCCCAACCAGGTCACCACCGCCTCGCTGATCACCGCGCTGATCGCGGCCGGCTGCGCCGCCACCGGCGAGCGCTGGGGCTATGTGGCCGCGGGCGTGCTCCTCATCCTCTCCTTCGTCCTGGACTGCACCGACGGGCAGCTCGCCCGCTACTCGCTCCAGTACTCGACGATGGGCGCCTGGCTCGACGCCACCTTCGACCGGGCCAAGGAGTACTCCTTCTACGCGGGCCTCGCGCTCGGCGCCGCCCGCAACGGGGACGACGTCTGGGGCCTGGCCCTCGGCGCCATGATCCTCATGACCTGCCGGCACGTCGTGGACTTCTCCTTCAACGAGGCCAACCACGACGCCACCGCCAACACCAGCCCCACCGCGGCCCTCTCCGACCGCCTGGACAGCGTCGGCTGGACGGTCTGGGTCCGGCGGATGATCATCCTGCCGATCGGTGAGCGCTGGGCGATGATCGCGGTCCTGACCGCCCTCACCACCCCCCGGATCGTCTTCTGGGCCCTGATCGCCGGCTGCGCCTTCGGCGCGCTCTACACCACCGCGGGCCGGGTGCTGCGCTCCCTGACCCGCCGGGCCCGCCGCACCGACCGCGCCGCGCAGGCGCTGGCCGACCTCGCGGACTCCGGCCCGCTCGCCGAGCTCCAGGCCCGGCTGCTGCGGGGCCGGGCCGGCACCTTCGGCTCCGTGTACGTGGCCGCCCTCGGCAGCGCGCTGCTGATCGCCGCCGCCCTGTACCTGCCCTTCGGGGACCCGCGGCTGGCCGCCGTCGCCGTGATCTACGCCATGGCCGCGGGCCTGGCCGTCGCCGCCCCGCTCAAGGGCGCCCTCGACTGGCTGATCCCGCCGCTGTTCCGGGCCGCCGAGTACGTCACCGTCCTGGTGCTCGCCGCCAAGGCGGACGTGCCCGGGGCCCTCCCGGCGGCATTCGGCCTGATCGCGGCGGTCGCCTACCATCACTACGACACGGTGTACCGCATCCGCGGCGGCACCGGCGCGCCCCCGCACTGGCTGGTGCGGGCGATCGGCGGCCACGAGGGCCGGGTCCTGCTGACCGCGGTCCTGGCCGCCGTCCTCGTGGACCGCGCATCGGACTTCCCCGCCGCGCTCACGGTCCTGGCCGTGTTCGTGGCACTGGTGGTGCTCGTGGAGAGCATCCGCTTCTGGGTCTCCTCCGGGGCACCCGCCGTACATGACGAAGGAGAACCAGCATGATCGGCCTTGTCCTCGCTGCCGGTGCGGGACGCCGCCTGCGCCCCTACACCGACACCCTGCCCAAGGCCCTCGTGCCCGTCGGCCCCGAGGGCGACGAGGAGAGCCTGACCGTCCTCGACCTCACCCTCGGCAACTTCGCCGCCGTCGGTCTCACCGAGGTCGCGATCGTCGTGGGCTACCGCAAGGAGGCCGTCTACGCGCGCCAGGCCGCGCTGGAGGCCACGTACGGGCTGAAGATCACGCTGATCGACAACGACAAGGCCGAGGAGTGGAACAACGCCTACTCCCTGTGGTGCGCGCGTGAGGTCCTCAAGCGCGGTGTGATCCTCGCCAACGGCGACACCGTCCACCCCGTGTCCGTCGAGGAGACCCTGCTCGCCGCCCGCGGCGACGGCCAGAAGATCATCCTCGCCCTGGACACGGTCAAGGCCCTGGCCGACGAGGAGATGAAGGTCGTCGTCGGTGACACCGGCGTCCAGAAGATCACCAAGCTGATGGACCCGGCCGACGCCACCGGCGAGTACATCGGCGTCACGCTGATCGAGGCCGAGGCCGGCGAGGCCCTGGCGGAGGCGCTGAAGACCACCTTCGAGCGCGACCCGGACCTGTACTACGAGGACGGCTACCAGCAGCTCGTCAACGACGGCTTCGTGATCGACGTGGCCCCCATCGGTGACGTCAAGTGGGTCGAGATCGACAACCACGACGACCTCGCCAAGGGCCGGACGATCGCATGCCAGTACTGACGAGGCTCATCCCCTCGCCCGTCGTCGTCGACATCGCCAGCGGCGCGATGGACGATCTGGCGGGCCTCCTGGCCGACCAGCGGATCTCCGCCTCGGGCAAGCTCGCCATCGCGATCAGCGGGGGCTCCGGCGTGGC
This sequence comes from Streptomyces sp. NPDC047014, assembly GCF_040644195.1. Taxonomy (NCBI): domain Bacteria; kingdom Bacillati; phylum Actinomycetota; class Actinomycetes; order Kitasatosporales; family Streptomycetaceae; genus Streptomyces; species Streptomyces sp. NPDC047014. The sequence goes on from NZ_JBEYVX010000012.1 coordinate 12,728, forward strand.
GCTGCGCGCCAAGCTGGAGCCCGTCCTGCCGCACGCCGACTGGTACGCCGTCGTCGACGGCACCATCGACTCCGCGGTCAAGCTGGCGGACGACATAAAGGGCCGCCGCTACGACGCCGTCGTCGGCCTGGGCGGCGGCAAGATCATCGACGTGGCCAAGTACGCCGCGGCGCGGGTCGGGCTGCCCATGGTCGCGGTCGCCACCAACCTCTCGCACGACGGCATCTGCTCGCCGGTGTCCATCCTGGACAACGACAACGGCCGCGGCTCCTACGGTGTCCCCACGCCGATCGCCATGGTGATCGACCTGGAGGTCATCAAGGAGGCCCCGGTGCGGTTCATCCGGGCCGGCATCGGCGACGCGATCTCCAACATCTCCGCCATCGCCGACTGGGAGCTCTCGCACCGCGTCACCGGCGAGCCCGTCGACGGCCTGGCCGCCGCCATGGCCCGTACGGCCGGCGAGTCCGTGCTGCGCCACCCCGGCGGCTGCGGCGACGACGAATTCCTCACCGTGCTCTCCGAGGCCCTGGTCCTCTCCGGCATCGCCATGTCGATCAGCGGGGACTCCCGCCCCTCGTCCGGCGCCTGCCACGAGATCAGCCACGCCTTCGACCTGCTCTACCCGGGGCGCTCCGCGCTCCACGGCGAGCAGGTCGGCATCGGCGCCGCCTTCGCGATGCACCTGCGCGGGGCCGCGGACGCCGCCGGCCACTTCGTCGAGGTGCTGCGCCGCCACAGCCTGCCGGTCGCGCCCGAGGAGATCGGGTTCAGCATCGACGAGTTCGTCGCGGCCGTGGAGTACGCCCCCCAGACCCGCCCGGGACGCTTCACCGTCCTGGAGCACCTCAACCTGTCCGCAGCCGAGATCAGGGACGCTTACGCCGACTATGCCAAGACCATCCGTATCTGAGCTCCGGCCCGTCGTGCACCCGGCGGGCGTGAAGGACCGGGTCAGTGGCGAGCACTGGGGCGGACGCCTCTACATGCGCGAGATCTCCCTGCGCATCACCCGCGTCCTGGTCACCACGAAGGTCACGCCGAACCAGCTGACCTACCTGATGACCCTCGCCGGCGTCCTCGCCCTCCCGGCGCTGCTGATCCCGGGGATCTGGGGCGCCGTGCTCGGTGTGGTCGCGGTCCAGATGTACCTGCTGCTCGACTGCGTCGACGGCGAGGTCGCCCGCTGGAAGAAGCAGTACTCGCTCTCCGGTGTCTACCTGGACCGGGTCGGCGCCTACCTGTGCGACGCCGCCGTCCTGACGGGCTTCGGCCTGCGCGCCGCCGACCTGTGGGGCACCGGCCGGGTCGACTGGCTGTGGGCCTTCCTCGGCACGCTCGCCGCGCTCGGCGCGATCCTGATCAAGGCGGAGACGGACCTGGTCGGCGTCGCCCGCCACCAGGCCGGCAAGCCGGTGGTGAAGGACGCGGCCGCCGAGCCGCGCGCCAAGGGCATGGCCCTGGCCCGCCGGGCCGCCGCCGCCCTCAAGTTCCACCGGCTGATCCTCGGTATCGAGGCGTCGCTGCTGATCCTGTTCCTGGCCGTCCTGGACCAGCTGCGCGGGGACCTGTACTGGTCCCGGGTGGGCGTGGCGGTGCTCGCGGCCATCGCGATGCTCCAGACGGTGCTGCACCTGGTGTCCATCCTCGCGTCGAGCAGGCTCAAGTGAGCTCCCCGATGCGGCTGGGCGCCGTGATCATCACCATGGGCAACCGGCCCGACGAGCTCAAGGCGCTGCTGGACTCGGTGGCCCGCCAGGAGGGCGACCCGGTGGAGGTCGTCGTCGTGGGACAGGGCGTGCGGGTGGCCTCCGTGGCCGAGCTGCCGCCGGGCGTCCGCAGCGTGGACCTGCCCGAGAACCTGGGCATCCCCGGCGGCCGCAACGTCGGCATCGAGGCGTTCGGCCCCGGCGGCCGCGACGTGGACGTGCTGCTCTTCCTCGACGACGACGGCCTGCTGGAGCGGACCGACACCGCCGAGCTGTGCCGGCAGGCGTTCGCCGAGGACCCCGCGCTCGGGATCATCAGCTTCCGCATCGCGGATCCGGAGACCGGGCAGACCCAGCGCCGGCACGTACCCCGGTTGCGGGCCTCCGACCCGATGCGCTCCTCGCGCGTGACCACCTTCCTCGGCGGTGCCAACGCCGTCCGCACCACGGTGTTCGAGCAGGCCGGGGTCCTGCCGGGGGAGTTCTTCTACGCGCACGAGGAGACCGATCTGGCCTGGCGCGCGCTCGACGCGGGGTGGCTGATCGACTACCGGGCGGACATGGTCCTGCTGCATCCGACCACCGCCCCCTCCCGGCACGCGGTGTATCACCGTATGGTGGCCCGTAACCGGGTGTGGCTCGCCCGGCGCAACCTGCCCGCCCCTCTGGTCCCGGTCTACCTGGGCGTCTGGCTCCTGCTGACGCTCCTGCGCAAGCCCTCGGGACCCGCGCTCAAGGCATGGTTCGGCGGATTCCGGGAGGGATGGACCACCCCCTGCGGACCCCGCCGCCCGATGAGATGGCGTACGGTCTGGCGGTTGACCCGGCTGGGCCGACCACCTGTCATCTGACCAGCCCGCGTCTGGGAACATGGCGCGATCACGATCACGGGCTCCGTGCCACCGGCCTGATGCCCACCCGGCCGCATCTTGAGGACGAAAGTTTCAACTTGTGAGTGACACAACCCACAACGGCGCCCTCGCCACGAGCAGGCCGCCGTCCGCAGACGCGGGGCTGAGCCCTGCGGAGCTGGCCAGGAAGTACGGCCTCTCCGTCAGCGGCGCCCGGCCCGGTCTGGGCGAGTACGTGCGGCAGCTCTGGGGCCGGCGCCACTTCATCCTGGCGTTCTCCCGGGCCAAGCTGGTCGCCCAGTACAGCCAGGCGAAGCTGGGCCAGGTCTGGCAGGTGGCGACCCCCCTGCTGAACGCCCTCGTCTACTGGCTGATCTTCGGCCTGATCCTCCAGGCCGGCCGGGAGATGCCCAAGGACGTCTACATCCCCTTCCTGGTGGTGGGCATCTTCGTCTTCACCTTCACGCAGAGCTCGGTGATGGCGGGCGTCCGGGCGATCTCGGGCAACCTCGGCCTGGTGCGCGCGCTGCACTTCCCGCGCGCCTCCCTGCCGGTGTCCTTCTCGCTCCAGCAGCTCCAGCAGCTGCTGTACTCGATGATCGTCGTCTTCGTGATCGCCCTCTGCTTCGGCAACTACCCGCGGCTGTCCTGGCTGCTGGTGATCCCGACGCTGGCGCTCCAGTTCGTCTTCAACACCGGCCTCGCGATGATCTTCGCGCGGATGGGTTCCAAGACCCCCGACCTGGCGCAGCTGATGCCGTTCGTGATGCGTACGTGGATGTACGCCTCCGGCGTCATGTTCCCGATCGGGATCTACCTCAAGGACCACCCGCAGTGGATCAGCGACGTACTGCTGTGGAACCCGGTGGCGATCTACATGGACCTCATCCGGTTCGCGCTGATCGACGACTACGCCGCCAGCAACCTGCCCCCGCACGTGTGGCTCTTCGCGGTGGGCTGGGCCGTGCTGATCGGCCTCGGCGGCTTCGTGTACTTCTGGAAGTCTGAGGAGCGTTACGGCCGTGGCTGAGCACACCCAGGACCGCATCCCCACCGTGATCGCGGACGGCGTCCACATCGTCTACCGCGTCAACACCGGCAGCAGCGGCAAGGGCGCGGCCACCGCCGCGCTCAGCAAGATAGTCCGCCGGAAGAAGGGCGACGCCCCCGGCGTCCGCCGGGTCCACGCCGTGCGCGGGGTCTCCTTCACCGCCTACCGCGGCGAGGCCATCGGCCTCATCGGCTCCAACGGCTCCGGCAAGTCCACCCTGCTGCGTGCCATCGCCGGGCTGCTGCCCTGCGAGGAGGGCAAGGTCTACACCGACGGCCAGCCCTCGCTGCTGGGCGTGAACGCCGCGCTGATGAACGACCTCACGGGCGAGCGCAACATCGTCCTCGGCGGTCTCGCCATGGGCATGTCCCGGGAGCAGATCAAGCAGCGTTACCAGAGCATCGTCGACTTCTCGGGCATCAACGAGAAGGGCGATTTCGTCTCGCTGCCGATGCGCACCTACTCCTCCGGCATGGCGGCGCGACTGCGCTTCTCCATCGCGGCGGCCAAGGACCACGACGTCCTGATGATCGACGAGGCCCTGGCCACCGGTGACCGTTCCTTCCAGGTGCGTTCGGAGAACCGCATCAAGGAACTCCGCGAGAAGGCCGGTACGGTCTTCCTCGTCAGCCACAACAACAAGTCCATCCGCGACACCTGCGACCGGGTGCTGTGGCTGGAAAAGGGCGAGCTCCTGATGGACGGGCCCACGGAGGAAGTCGTCTCGGCCTACGAGAAAGCCACCAACGGCTGACCGCCGGTCCGCCTCCCTCGAAGGCCCCTGCCGCTCGGCGCGGCGGGGGCCTTGAGCGTGCACCCGCATTACTCGCGCGCGTGTTCTCGGATTGCGCGGCGACATTATGCGCCGGGGCGAATACCCGCGCGGTCCCCGCGACGTTGTACAGCGTAAGCTGAAGTGGGCCTGAATCACGGCAAGAGGGGACGATTCACCGCAGGTGAACAGCCCCGGAACACCCCCGGTAAACCCCCGGCGGCGTGTCCGAAATAGGATGCATTGGGTCGGCAGTGTAGAACGGGAGATGTGACGGCAATGGCTACGGGAATTCTCCGGCCCCCAGGAACTTCGGCCGTCCCCGCCGCGGGCGGCGGGCGGTGACCCCGGGGACCGGCATCCGGCCACCGTCCGACACGGTCCACGTGAGCGCCACCCTCGACAAGGCGGCGGCGGAGAACTTCCCCGTCGCCCCCGCCTTCCTGCCCCGCGCCTGGCGCGAGGGCCTGACGGCCGTCTACGGCTACGCCCGCCTCGTCGACGACATCGGCGACGGCGACCTCGCCCCCGGCGGGCGCGACGCCGTCCTCCTCGGCCTCGACCCGGCCGCCGTCGACGACCGGCTCGCCATGCTCGACGCCCTCGAAGCGGACCTCCTGCGCGTCTTCGGCTCCGCCGACGGCCCCCCGCGCCACCCCCTGCTGCTGGCGCTGCGGCCCGTCGTCCGCGCCCACGCGCTGACCCCCGAGCCCTTCCTCGGTCTGATCGAGGCCAACCGCCGGGACCAGCTCGTCACCCGCTACGCGACCTACGCGGACCTCGTCTCGTACTGCGAGCTGTCCGCGAACCCGGTCGGCCGCCTCGTACTGTCCCTCACCGGGACCAGCACCCCCGAGCGCGTCCGCCGCTCCGACGCCGTCTGCACCGCGCTGCAGATCGTCGAGCACATGCAGGACGTCGCCGAGGACCTCGGGCGCGACCGGATCTACCTGCCGGCCGAGGACATGCGGCGCTTCCACGTGTCCGAGGCCGATCTCGCGGCCCCGAGCGCGGGCGCGTCCGTACGCGCCCTCACCGCCTTCGAGGCCCAGCGCGCCCGCGAGCTGCTGGAGGAGGGCACCCCGCTCGTGGGCAGTGTGCACGGCAGGCTCCGGCTGCTGCTCGCGGGCTTCGTGGGAGGCGGGCGCGCCGCCCTGCGCGCCGTCACCGCCGCCGGCTTCGACGTCCTCCCCGGCCCGCCCAAGCCCACCAAGAGCGGCCTGCTCCGCGAGGTGGCCGCCGTCCTGCGCACAGCGCCGAGAAAGGGGTGAGCCCGAACGTGGAGGGGCCCACACACGCGTCCGCACCGGTCCAGGCGGCGTACAGCTACTGCGAGGCCGTCACCGGCACGCAGGCACGCAATTTCGCGTACGGGATCAGGCTGCTGCCCACCGACAAGCGCCAGGCGATGTCGGCGCTCTACGCCTTCTCCCGGCGGGTCGACGACATCGGCGACGGCACCCTGCCCGCCGAGGCCAAGTTCGTCCGGCTGGAGGAGACACGCGCCCTGCTCGGGCGGATCCGGGCGGGCGAGATCGAGGAGGACGACACCGACCCGGTGGCCGTCGCCCTCGCGCACGCCGCCCGGCGCTTCCCGATCCCGCTCGGCGGTCTCGACGAGCTCATCGACGGCGTCCTGATGGACGTCCGCGGCGAGACCTACGAGACCTGGGACGACCTGCGGACCTACTGCCGCTGCGTGGCCGGGGCCATCGGCCGGCTCTCCCTCGGGGTCTTCGGCACGCCGAACGCCACCGGTCCCGTCGCCGCCGACGCCGCGCGCGCACCCGAGTACGCCGACACCCTCGGCCTCGCCCTGCAACTCACCAACATCCTCCGCGACGTCCGCGAGGACGCCGCCAACGGCCGCACCTACCTGCCCGCCGAGGACCTGGCCAAATTCGGCTGCGGGGACGGCTTCCACGCCGACCGGGCCCCCGCCGGGGCGGACTTCGCCGGGCTCGTGCACCACGAAGTACGCCGCGCCCGCGCCCTGTTCGCCGAGGGCTACCGGCTGCTGCCGCTGCTCGACCGGCGCAGCGGCGCCTGCGTCGCCGCCATGGCCGGCATCTACCGGCGCCTGCTCGACCGCATCGAGCGGGAGCCGGAGGCCGTCCTGCGCGGCCGGGTGTCCCTGCCGCCCCACGAGAAGGCGTACGTCGCCGTGCGCGGGCTCTCTGGGCTCGACGCGCGGACCGTCACCCGCCAGGCCGTCCGGAGGCGCGTGTGACGGCCCCGGCGAAGGACGCCCGGCGCGGCGCAACCCCCGCGGCGGCGGCCGCGTCTCCCACGGCGGGCCGCGCCGCGGCGCACGGCACGGGGGAGGGCGTATGACCGGCACCGACCGGCACGCCGTCGTCGTCGGCGGCGGCCTCGCCGGGGTCACCGCCGCCCTCGAACTGGCGGACGCCGGGCTGCGCGTCACCCTCCTCGAAGGCCGCCCCCGGCTCGGCGGGCTCGCCTTCTCCTTCAAGCGCGGCGACCTCGTCGTCGACAACGGCCAGCACGTCTACCTCCGTTGCTGCACCGCCTACCGCTGGTTCCTCGACCGGGTCGGCGGCGCCGCCCTCGCCCCGCTCCAGGACCGGCTGGACGTACCCGTCCTCGACGTGGCCCACCCCGGCGGCCCCCGCCTCGGCCGGCTGCGCCGCGGCCCGCTGCCCGTGCCGCTGCACCTGGCCGGCGCCCTCGCCCGCTACCCGCACCTCTCCCTCGCCGAGCGCGCCGGCGTCGGCCGCGCCGCGCTCGCCCTGCGCCGGCTCGACCCCGAGGACCCGGCGCTGGACGGCCTGGACTTCGCCACCTGGCTGCGCCGCTACGGGCAGTCGGCCCGCACCGTCGAAGCGCTCTGGGACCTCGTCGGCATCGCCACGCTCAACGCCACCGCCGAGCAGTCCTCCCTCGGGCTCGCCGCCAAGGTGTTCAAGACCGGGCTGCTCTCCGAGAAGGGCGCCGCCGACATCGGCTGGGCCCGCGTACCGCTCGGTGAACTCCACGACACCCTCGCCCGCGCGCGGCTCGACGCCGCCGGGGTCCGCACCGCCCTGCGCACCCGCGTCACCGCCCTGACCCGCACCCCCGAGGGGAGCTGGCGCGTCGACACCGAGGAGGACACCCTCGAAGCGGGCACCGTCGTCCTCGCCGTCCCGCAGCGCGAGGCCCACGCACTGCTGCCGGACGGCGCCCTCGCCGACCCCGGCAAGCTCCTCGACATCGGCACCGCCCCCATCCTCAACGTCCACGTGGTCTACGACCGCAAGGTGCTCCGGCAGCCCTTCTTCGCCGCCCTCGGCTCGCCCGTGCAGTGGGTCTTCGACCGCACCGACTCCTCCGGCCTCCCCGACGGCGGCCAGTACCTCGCCCTGTCCCAGTCCGTCGCCCAGGACGACATCGACGAGCCCGTCTCCGCCCTGCGCGCCAAGTACCTCCCCGAGCTCGAAAAGCTGCTGCCCGCCGCGCGCGGCGCCAAGGTACGGGACTTCTTCGTCACCCGGGAGCGCACCGCGACCTTCGCCCCCACCCCCGGCGTCGGCCGGCTGCGCCCCGGGGCGCGCACCGACACGCCGGGGCTCTACCTCGCCGGTGCGTGGACTGCCACCGGTTGGCCCGCGACCATGGAGGGCGCCGTCCGGAGCGGACTGAACGCGGCCCACGCCGCGCTCGCCGTGCTCGGCCGCCACCGCGAACACCCGCTCCAGGAGGCGGTATGACGCCCAGCACCATCGGCACCACTAGCACAGCACGTACAGGAACAAGAGGAGAGCCAGTGAACCCGGGTAATCCGGCTGTCGAGAACACGGATGCCAGTGTGGCCGCAGCCGGCAGGGGCGTGGAGAAGGCGGACACGGTCGCCCTCCTGGAGCGCGGCCGTACGCTGTCCACCCCGGCGCTGCGCGCCGCCGTGGACCGGCTCGCGGCGCCCATGGACACCGTGGCCGCCTACCACTTCGGCTGGATCGACGCCCAGGGCAACGCCGCCGACGGCGACGGCGGCAAGGCCGTGCGCCCCGCCCTCGCGCTGCTCTCCGCCGAGGCCGCGGGCGCCCGCCCCGAGGTCGGCATCCCCGGCGCCGTCGCCGTCGAGCTCGTGCACAACTTCTCGCTGCTCCACGACGACCTGATGGACGGCGACGAGCAGCGCCGCCACCGCGACACCGTCTGGAAGGTGCACGGCCCGGCCCTCGCCATCCTCGTCGGCGACGCCCTCTTCGCCCTCGCCAACGAGGTGCTGCTGGAACTGGGCACCGTCGAGGCCGGCCGCGCCACCCGCCGCCTGACCACCGCCAGCCGCAAGCTCATCGACGGCCAGGCGCAGGACATCTCCTACGAGCACCGCGAGCGCGTCAGCGTCGAGGAGTGCCTGGAGATGGAGGGCAACAAGACCGGCGCCCTCCTCGCCTGCGCGGTCTCCATCGGCGCCGTGCTCGGCGGCGCGGACGACCGTACCGCCGACAAGCTGGAGGAGTACGGCTACCACCTCGGCCTCGCCTTCCAGGCCGTCGACGACCTCCTCGGCATCTGGGGCGACCCGGAGTCCACCGGCAAGCAGACCTGGAGCGACCTGCGCCAGCGCAAGAAGTCCCTGCCCGTGGTCGCCGCCCTCGCCGCCGGCGGACCGGCCTCCGAGAAGCTGGCCGAACTGCTCGCCGCCGACGCCAAGAGCAGCGACTTCGAGAACTTCTCCGAGGAGGAGTTCGCCGCCCGCGCCGCCCTCATCGAGGAGGCCGGCGGCCGCGCGTGGACCGCCGACGAGGCGCGCCGCCAGCACGCCGTCGCCATCCGCGCCCTCGACGACGTGGACATGCCCCAGCAGGTGCGGGAGCAGCTCGTCGCCCTCGCCGACTTCGTCGTCGTCCGCAAGAGGTGACCGCCACCCGTCAGCGGATATGACTCGCCAGTCGCCGGCCGGCGCCGCCACCTGAGAGAGGGTGGCGCGCACCGGCCGACGGCAGACCCCAGCACAGCAGAGGACACTGTTCTAAGGGGAAGCCATGACTGCGACGACCGACGGCAGCGCCGAAAGCGCTGGCGCAGGCAGCGAATCGACCCAGGGCGCACCGCCGCCCGACACCCGGCGGCCCGACCGGCCGGGACCCGGCGCACCCCGCGCCGGACAGACCGCCACCGTGGTGCTCCCGGAGCCGCCGCAGGACACACCGCCCGGCGTGTACGAGGCCACCGTCCGCGCGACCCGGCACCTCCTGGACCGCCAGGACCCCGAGGGCTGGTGGAAGGGCGACCTGGAGACCAACGTCACCATGGACGCCGAGGACCTGCTGCTGCGGCAGTTCCTCGGCATCCGCGACGAGGCCACCACCTACGCCGCAGCCCTCTTCATCCGCGGCGAGCAGCGCGAGGACGGCACCTGGGCCACCTTCCACGGCGGCCCCTCCGAACTCTCCGCCACCATCGAGGCGTACGTCGCCCTGCGCCTGGCCGGCGACCCGCCCGACGCCCCGCACATGAGCCGCGCCTCCGCCTGGATCCGGGCCCACGGCGGACTCGCCGCCGCCCGGGTCTTCACCCGGATCTGGCTCGCCCTCTTCGGCTGGTGGAGCTGGGACCAGCTGCCCGAACTCCCGCCCGAGCTGGTGTTCCTGCCGCCCTGGGTGCCGCTGAACATCTACGACTTCGGCTGCTGGGCCCGGCAGACCATCGTCCCGCTCACCGTGGTCTCCGGGCTGCGCCCCGTCCGCCCGGCCCCCTTCGCCCTGGACGAGCTGCACGCCGACGCGCGCGAGCCCTACCCGGCCCGCCGCATGGCCCCGCTGACCACCTGGGACGGGGCCTTCCAGCGCATGGACCGGGCCCTGCACCTCTACCGGCGGTTCGCCCCGCGCCGGCTGCGCGAGGTGGCCATGGACACCGCCGCCCGCTGGATCATCGAGCGGCAGGAGAAGGACGGCTGCTGGGGCGGGATCCAGCCACCCGCCGTCTACTCCGTGATCGCCCTGCACCTGCTCGGCTACGACCTCGGGCACCCGGTGATGCGCGCCGGACTGGACTCCCTGGACCGCTTCGCCGTCTGGCGCGAGGACGGCGCCCGGATGATCGAGGCGTGCCAGTCCCCGGTGTGGGACACCTGCCTGGCCGCGATCGCCCTCGCCGACGCGGGCGTCCGGCCCGACCATCCGGCGCTGGTCAAGGCCGCCGACTGGATGCTCGGCGAGGAGATCGTCCGCACCGGCGACTGGGCGGTGCGCCGGCCCGGACTGGCCCCTGGGGGCTGGGCGTTCGAGTTCCACAACGACACCTACCCGGACATCGACGACACCGCCGAGGTGGTCCTCGCGCTGCGCCGGATCCAGCACCCCGACCCGGCCCGGGTGGAGGGGGCCATCGCCCGCGGGGTGTCCTGGAACCTGGGCATGCAGTCCAAGGACGGGGCGTGGGGCGCCTTCGACGCCGACAACACCAGCCCCTACCCCAACCGGCTGCCCTTCTGCGACTTCGGCGAGGTCATCGACCCGCCCTCGGCCGACGTCACCGCCCACGTGGTGGAGATGCTGGCCTACGAGGGCCGGGCCGGCGACCCCCGCACCCGGCGCGGCATCGCCTGGCTGCTCGACGCGCAGGAGCCCGACGGCAGCTGGTTCGGCCGCTGGGGCACCAACTACGTCTACGGCACCGGGTCGGTGGTCCCCGCCCTCACCGCGGCCGGCCTCGCCACCGGGCATCCCGCCGTGCGGCGCGCCGTGCGCTGGCTGGAATCCGTACAGAACGAGGACGGCGGGTGGGGGGAGGACCAGCGCTCCTACAAGGACCGGGCGTGGGCCGGGAAGGGCGCCTCCACCGCCTCGCAGACCGCGTGGGCCCTGATGGCGCTGCTCGCGGCGGGCGAGCGGGAGGCGGAGGCCGTCGACCGGGGCATCGCCTACCTCGTCCGGACCCAGCGGGAGGACGGCTCCTGGGACGAGCCCTACTTCACCGGCACCGGCTTCCCCTGGGACTTCTCCATCAACTACCACCTGTACCGCCAGGTGTTCCCGCTGACCGCGCTCGGCCGCTACCTCTACGGGGAACCGGCCGCGCTGACCGGCTCCCACCCGGTCGCCGCCGGGGGGCTGTGATGTCCGCCCCCGGCGGGCCCGGCCCCGCCGGTCCGCTGCTCATCGCCTGCGCCCTGCGCATCGAGCAGGCGGCGCTGCGCAGCGGGGCGCGCGGGCCCGGCCGCGGGGCGCACACGCTGGTGCGCACCGGGATGGGGCCGCGCGCCGCCGAACGGGCCCTCGGCCGTGCCCTGGAGCGCCCGGGAGGGCGGCGGGCGGCCGTGCTCGCCACCGGCTTCTGCGCCGGGCTGCTGCCCGGCATGCACCCCGGCGACCTGGTCGTCGCCGAGGAGACCCGCGACCCGCGGGGCTCCGTCGCCTGCACCGGGACCGCTCTGCTCGCCGAGGCCCTGGCCCGCGCCGTCCCCGGCCGGACCGTGCACACCGGTGCGCTGACCGGCTCCGACCATGTCGTACGGGGGCAGGAGCGGGCCGCGCTGCGCGCCACCGGAGCCGTCGCCGTCGACATGGAATCCGCGGCCACGCTGTGGACGGCCGTACGGGGCGGCGGCCGTCCCGTTGCGGCCGTCCGGGTGATCGTGGACGCCCCGGACCATGAGCTCGTCCGCATCGGCACGGTCCGCGGGGGAATATCGGCCTTCCGTGTCCTGCGTGCCGTACTGCCCGCTTTTTATGAATGGCACCGTTCTTCGCTGCTCCCCAGGAGGTGAGCCAGATGGCCATGCCGCTGCGCCAGACCGTCAGGGTCGGGACCTATCTGCTCGAACAGAAGCTCCGCAAGCGGGAGAAGTTCCCGCTGATCGTCGAGCTGGAGCCGCTCTACGCCTGCAACCTGGCCTGCGAGGGCTGCGGGAAGATCCAGCACCCCGCCGGGGTGCTCAAGCAGCGCATGCCGGTGGCCCAGGCGGTCGGCGCGGTGCTGGAGTCCGGTGCCCCCATGGTGTCCATCGCGGGCGGCGAGCCCCTGATGCACCCGCAGATCCACGAGATCGTCCGGCAGTTGGTCGCCCGCCGGAAATACGTCTTCCTGTGCACCAACGCCATGCTGCTGCGCAAGAAGATCGAGAAGTTCACCCCCTCCCCGTATTTCGCCTTCGCCGTGCACATCGACGGACTGCGCGAACGCCACGACGAGTCCGTGGCCAAGGAAGGCGTCTTCGACGAGGCGGTCGCCGCCATCAAGGAGGCGAAGAAGCGCGGATTCCGGGTCACCACGAACTCCACCTTCTTCAACACCGACACCCCGCAGACCATCGTCGAGGTGCTGAACTACCTCAATGACGACCTCCAGGTCGACGAAATGATGATCTCGCCCGCCTACGCCTACGAAAAGGCCCCCGACCAGGAACACTTCCTGGGCGTCGAGCAGACCAGGGAACTCTTCCGCAAGGCATTCGCGGGCGGCAACCGGCGGCGCTGGCGGCTCAACCACTCCCCGCTCTTCCTGGACTTCCTGGAAGGAAAGGCCGATTTCCCCTGCACGGCCTGGGCCATTCCGAATTACTCCCTCTTCGGCTGGCAGCGCCCCTGCTACCTGATGAGCGACGGCTACGTCCCGACCTACCGCGAACTCGTCGAGGACACCGACTGGAGCAAATACGGCCGCGGAAAGGACCCCCGCTGCGCGAACTGCATGGCGCACTGCGGATACGAGCCCACCGCCGTCCTCGCCACCATGGGCTCCCTCAAGGAATCCCTGCGCGCCGCCCGTGAGACGGTCGGCGGCAAACGGGACCAGCGGTGACCGGCTTCGACCTCCGCGCCCTGCTCGACGAGCGCGGAGCCGAGCGGTACGAGCTGCACGCGCGCCACCTCAACCCGCAGCTGCCCCGGATGCTGCGCACCATCGGCTTCGACAAGGTCTACGAGCGGGCCGAGGGCGCCCACTTCTGGGACGCCGAGGGCAACGACCACCTCGACATGCTCGCCGGCTTCGGGGTGATGGGCCTGGGCCGCCACCACCCGGTGGTCCGCCAGGCGCTGCACGACGTCCTCGACGCCGGGCTGGCCGACCTCACCCGCTTCGACTGCCCGCCGCTGCCGGGGCTGCTCGCCGAGCGCCTGCTCTCGTACAGCCCCCACCTGGACCGGGTCTTCTTCGGCAACAGCGGCACCGAGGCGGTGGAGACCGCGCTCAAATTCGCCCGGTACGCCACCGGGCGGCCCCGGATCCTCTACTGCGACCACGCCTTCCACGGGCTCACCACCGGCTCCCTCTCGGTCAACGGCGAGAGCGGCTTCCGGGACGGCTTCGCGCCCCTGCTCCCCGACACCCGGATCGCCCTGGGCGATCTGGAGGCCCTGGAGCGGGAGCTGCGGCGCGGGGACGTGGCCGCCTTCGTCGTCGAGCCGATCCAGGGCAAGGGGGTGCTCGCCGCCCCGCCCGGCTTCCTGCGCGCGGCGCAGGAGCTGCTGCACCGGCACAAGGCCCTGCTGATCGCGGACGAGGTGCAGACCGGACTGGGACGGACCGGGGACTTCTACGCGTACCAGCATGAGCCGGGCGTGGAGCCGGACCTGGTCTGCGTGGCCAAGGCGCTCTCGGGCGGCTATGTGCCCGTCGGCGCGACCCTGGGCAAGGACTGGATCTTCAAGAAGGTCTACTCGTCCATGGACCGGGTCCTCGTGCACTCCGCGAGCTTCGGGTCCAACGCGCAGGCGATGGCGGCGGGGCTGGCGGTGCTGTCCGTCATGGACCAGGAGGGGCTGGTGGCCCGCGCCCGGACCACGGGCGACCTGCTGCGCGGGCGGCTGGCGGCGCTCGTGGACGAGTACGAGCTGCTGCACGAGGTGCGCGGCCGCGGGCTGATGATCGGCATCGAGTTCGGCCGGCCGTCCTCGCTGGGGCTGCGCGGCCGGTGGACCATGCTGCAGGCCGCCCGCAAGGGGCTGTTCGCGCAGATGGTGGTGGTGCCGCTGCTCCAGCGGCACCGGATCCTCACCCAGGTCTCCGGGGACCACCTGGAGGTGATCAAGCTGATCCCGCCGCTGGTCCTGGACGAGGCGGACGTGGACCGGTTCGTGGGCGCCTTCCGCGAGGTCATGGACGAGGCGCACGGCGGGTCGGGGCTGATGTGGGAGTTCGGCAGGACCCTGGTGAAGCAGGCCGTCGCGGCGCGCTGACGGCCTGCTCGCAGGGTCTTGGGGCGGGCGGCGGGGCCGTCAGTCGAGGAGGCGGTCCCGCAGCCGGTCCAGGGTTCCGGGGGTGAGCCCGAGGCCGTCCGCCAGGTACCGGTCCACCCCGCCCCAGAGCTCGTCGATGGTGTCGAAGGCGGCGAGCAGGTACGCGGCGCGGGCGTCGAAGAGCGGCGCGAGCAGTTCCATCACCTCGGCGGAGCGGGACTCGGCCGAGGCGGAGCTGCGGTGCACCCGGTAGCGGCGGTGCGGGGCGTTCGACTCCAGGTAGTCCGCGACGATCGCCTCGCGCTCGACCCGCAGGGCGAGGAGGACGACGGCGACGGACAGCCCGGCCCGGTCCTTGCCCGCCGCGCAGTGCAGGAGCGCGGGCACGCTGTCCTCGGCGAGGGCGTGCACCACCCGGCTGTGCTCGGCGGTGCGGTCGCGGACGATCCCCCGGTAGGACTCCGCCATCCGGGCCGCGGCCCGGCCCTCGCCGAGCAGCTCGCGCAGCTGGCCGAGGTCGCCGTCGCGGACGAGCCGCCAGAACTCGCGGCCGTCGGCGGGGTCGGAGAGCGGGATGTTGAGGTTGCGCACCCCGGGCAGGGCGATGTCCGGGCCTTCCAGCGCGTGGTCGGCGTCGTTGCGGAAGTCGAAGACGGTGTGCAGGCCGAGCGAGGACAGGAACTCCGCATCGGTTTCGGTGGCATGCGCCAGATGTCCGCTTCGGAAGAGTCGTCCCGGCGTGACCCTTCGGCCATCAGAAGTCGGCAATCCGCCTACATCGCGGAAATTGCGCACTCCGGTCAGTTCCGGTTCCTGTATCTGCTGGGTCACGGGAACTCCTCCGCATCGCCGTGGGGCGTCTGTCCGAATTGCGGTCTTTGGTGTCAACTTGCCATGTCCGGAGGCGAGATCGGGCCCGTCCCCGTGAGCCAGATCATACGGTGACGGTGCGTGCCTGATCGCCAAGGCCGAATGGCCCGGTCGGGGCGGCTGTTGACGGTACGGAATGGACGCAGGGTGACCGTGATTCCGACGGCCGTTCATTCCTGGTATTCCGTCAGCGAATTCGCGGCTTGTTCCCCGCCGCCGAAAGGGATTACCTTCGCGATCGATCCGGGCGGACCGCCGAATCCTGCCACCACCCGGAAACCGCAACCGAACCATTCGCGCGGCAGGAGCGGGGGAACCAGGTAGGCCGCCGTCCCGGAGATCCATTTCTCCGGTGCCGGCTCGGGGTGAAGCCGTCCATGTCCTCGTACAGGAACGGCCGGACATCTCCAGTCCGAACCCGACAGCTCACCTCGCAGGCGCCGGAGAGGAATCCGCCATGCCTGCAAAGGGCAAGCACCGCCGTCCCAAGTCCCTTTCGATCTCCCGCGGATTCGCGTTCGCCGGTACCGGCGGTGCGGCCCTCGCGCTGCCCCTGACGGTGACCGCGGGCGCCCACGCGGCGGTCGCCCCGGCGGTCGCTCCGGCCGTCGCCCCCGCCGCGGCCCCCGCCGCTCCGGTCAGCGCCGCTCCCGTCGCCGCCGCTCCCGTCCAGGCCGCCGCGCCGTCCTCCTACACCGTCGTGTCCGGCGACTGCCTCTCCGCGATCGCCGCCGAGCGCGGTCTGGCCGGCGGCTGGCAGCGGCTCTACGCCGACAACCGCGAGGCCGTCGGCTCCGACCCCTCCCTGATCCACCCGGGCCTGCGGCTGAACCTCGGCGGCCGGGCCGCTGCGGCTCCGGCCGAGGAGGCCCCGGCCCCGGCGCAGCGCAGCGCCCAGCGGAGCGCGCCGCAGGCGGCCCCGAAGGCGGCCCCGAAGGCCGCGCCGAAGAGCGCTCCCCAGGCCGCTCCGAAGGCCGCCGCCCCGAAGCGGGCCGCCGAGCAGGCCCCCGCCGCTCCGGCCGCCCCCGCCGCCGGTGGCTTCGTCGCCCCGGTCAGCGGTGGCGTCTCCACCGCCTACAAGACCGCGGGCGCCATGTGGTCCTCCGGCTACCACACCGGCGTGGACTTCATCGCGAGCTCCGGCACCACCGTCAAGGCCGTCGGCGCCGGCACCGTCGTCTCCGCCGGCTGGAGCGGTTCGTACGGCAACGAGGTCGTCATCCGGCACGCGGACGGCAAGTACTCCCAGTACGCCCACCTGTCCCAGCTGTCCGTCTCCTCCGGGCAGAGCGTCACCGCCGGCCAGAGCATCGGCCTCTCCGGCTCCACCGGCAACTCGACCGGCCCCCACCTGCACTTCGAGATCCGTACGAGCCCGTCCTACGGCTCCGACATGGACCCGATCGCCTACCTCCGCTCGAAGGGCGCCAGCCTCTGACGGCAGCCGCCGCCGGAGCACCGACACGCGTGGGGCCGGGACCCGAGGGGGGTCCCGGCCCCACGTGTACTTATTCCTTATACCTCGCGTGGTATAGATCACGGCCCGTCAACCCCTCATTACGTTGGCGTAGGTTGCTCACGGGAGTGAAGGATGGGTTCTCGTGGCAGCGACGACGACGAAACTCAAGACCATCGGCTCGTACGCGGCGATCGGGGACAGCTTCACCGAAGGCGTGGGGGACCCGGGACCCGGGGATTCCTTTCTCGGCTGGGCGGACCGGCTCGCCGTACTCCTGGCCGACCAGCGCGAGGAGCACGACTTCCGCTACGCGAATCTGGCCGTACGGGGCAAACTCCTCGACCAGATCGTGGCCGACCAGCTCCCGAGGGCCAAGGCCCTCGCCCCGGACCTGGTCACCTTCTGCGCGGGCGGCAACGACATCATCCGCCCCGGCAGCGACCCGGACCACGTGGCGGAGCGCTTCGAGGCGGCCGTGGCCGATCTCACCGGAGCCGTCGGCCACGTGATGATCACCACCGGTTTCGACACCCGGTACGTGCCCGTCCTCAAGCACCTCCGCGGCAAGGTCGCGACGTACAGCGCGCACGTGCGCGCCATCGCCGACCGCTACGACTGCCCGGTGCTCGACCTCTGGTCGCTGAGGTCCGTACAGGACCGGCGCGCCTGGGACACCGACCGGCTGCACCTCTCGCCCGAGGGACACACCAGGGTCGCTCTGCGCGCCGCGCAGGTGCTCGGGCTCGACGTGCCGGCCGACCCGGACCAGCCGTGGCCGCCGGAGCGGCCGCGCGGCTCGGTGGACGTGACCCGGGACAACATCCAGTGGGCCCGCGAGCACCTGGTGCCGTGGATCGGGCGGCGGCTGCGCGGGGAGTCCTCCGGTGACCACATCGCGGCGAAGCGGCCGGACCTGCTGCCGCTGTAGCGGACGGGTACGCGGGGTGACGGGGGAGGTGTACGGGGGCTGCGGGGGCCGGGGTGGAATCCTTCGGGGCCGGTGTGCGTTGGCATGGTCGTAGCGCTGTGTACAGCACCGACACCATCCTCCCTGGAGGCGCCTTGACCGGCTCCCGTCCCCTGCGTCCGCGGCTGCGCGCCCTGCGGCCCGAAGCCTTCGGCGCGGACCCCGCAGGCGCCCGGCTGGAGCGCATCCGCCGCTCGCCGAACTTCGCCGACGGCGTCTTCCAGAACCCGGTCGGTGCCCGCAGCAGGCCCACGGGGTCGATGACGGAGTTCGCGAAGATCTACTTCCACCGGGAGCAGCGGATCCGGCGCGGCCCGGCCGCGCCCATCCCCGTGCACCCGACCACCCTCGCCGACCTGGCCGGGCCGCCCGCGAGCGGGCTGCGGCTGACCTGGATGGGGCACTCCAGCGTCCTCGCCGAGATCGACGGCAGCCGGGTCCTGTTCGACCCGGTCTGGGGCGACCGCTGCTCTCCCTTCCCCTTCGCGGGGCCCAAGCGGCTGCACCCCGTACCGGTGCCGCTGGCCTCGCTGGGCGCCGTGGACGTGGTGGTCATCTCGCACGACCACTACGACCACCTCGACCTGCCGACGATCAAGCAGCTGGCCGGGACGGACACCGTCTTCGCCGTCCCGCTGGGCGTCGGCGCGCACCTGGAGCGCTGGGGCGTGCCCGCCCACCGGCTGCGCGAGCTCGACTGGAACGAGAGCACCGAGGTCGCCGGGCTCACCCTCACCGCGACCCCGGCCCGGCACTTCTGCGGCCGCGGCCTGCGCAACCAGCAGCACACCCTGTGGGCCTCCTGGGTGGTCGCGGGAGCCGAGCACCGGATCTACCACAGCGGCGACACCGGGTACTTCCCCGGCTTCAAGGAGATCGGCGCCGCGCACGGCCCCTTCGACGCCACGATGATCCAGATCGGGGCCTACTCGGAGTACTGGCCCGATATCCACATGACCCCCGAGGAGGGCATGCGCGCCCACCTCGACCTCCAGGGCGGCACCCCGCACGGCACGATGCTGCCGATCCACTGGGGCACCTTCAACCTCGCCCTGCACCCGTGGGACGAGCCGGGCGAGGGCACGCTCGCGGCGGCCGAGGGCGCCGGGGCGGGTGTCGCGCTGCCGATCCCGGGCCAGCCCTTCGAGCCCGGCGCGGCCGGGGCTCCGCGCGAGCCCTGGTGGCGGCCGTTCGTGGCGGGCGGCACCACGCCCGCGCTGCCCCCGGCGACCCGCCCGGGGGTTCCGGAGCGGCCCGCGGCGGTGGGGCGGGAGGAGACCGAGGCCGTCGGTTCGTAGCGGGCGCGGGGGTGTGACGGGCGTATTCGGGCGGGCGTACGAGCGCTCCACCGGGAGCGGGAAGCAGGCCCGCGAAGTTCACCAACTCGCGGTCCGGGGCGCTGAAATGGGGTCTAGCGTGGGTATCCGGTGATCAACACCGGGCCCCGGGAACGCTGGGGGCCGGGCCCCACGTACCGAGGACGCCCCCCATGTCCGGACTCCGCGCCGCCCGCCACACCCCGTCGAGACTCCCCGCCACCGGTCCCGCCCGGCAGACAAGGCCCCTGCTGGTACGCGCCGCCCTCCTGCCCACGCTCGCCGCCGGGCTCAGCGGCGCGGCCGCGGTGATCTTCACCCTCCAGCTCGGCGGGGGCGCGGGCGCGCGCGACCCCCGGCTCTGGCCGGTGCTCGGCGGCTGCGCCCTGCTCTTCGTCGCCGCCCTCGCCGCGGCCCTGCTCGGCGCCCAGCGCGCCGCCAAGGCCGTACGGGACCGCTGCGAGGCCCTGCGCCGCTCCAGCGTGCGCGGCCGCGAGGAGCTGAGCGCAGCCGCGGGCCGGCTGGAGCGCGGGGAGGCCCCCGCCCGGCCGATCCGGGGCGGCCCGAACACGCCGCTGCCCGGGGGAGATCCGGCCGGGGTGGACGAGTTCTGGCTGCTCGCGCAGGAACTGCGCGGCGCCCGCGAACAGGCCCACACCACCCTCGTACGGCTGGCCGCGCCGGCCCCGCCCGGCGACAGCGAACGCACGGTGGAGGTCTTCGTCAACCTCGCGCGCAGGCTCCAGTCCCTCGTGCACCGGGAGATCGCGCTGCTGGACGAGCTGGAGCACACGGTGGAGGACCCCGATCTGCTGCGGGAGCTCTTCCGGGTGGACCACCTCGCGACGCGGATCCGCCGCCACGCGGAGAACCTGGCGGTGCTCGGGGGCGCCGCCTCACGGCGGCAGTGGACGCGGCCGATCGAACTCGGCGAGGTGCTGCGCTCGGCGGTGGCCGAGGTGGAGCAGTACCCGCGCGTGAAGGTGGTGCCGCCTGCGGGTGGCAGCGTACGGGGCCACGCGGTGGCGGACGTGGTCCACCTGCTGGCCGAACTCGTGGAGAACGCGACGGTGTTCTCGGCGCCCGACACCGATGTGGTGCTGCGGGCGGAACGGGTCACGGCGGGGATCGCGGTGGAGGTGGAGGACCGGGGCCTGGGCATGCCGCCGGAGGAGCAGCACCGTATGAACGCCCTCCTGGCCGACCCGGACGGCTCGACCGCCCGAAGCCTGCTGACGGACGGCCGCATCGGCCTGTTCGTGGCCTCGGCCCTGGCACGGCGGCACGGCATCGCGGTGGAGCTCAAGTCGAACATCTACGGGGGTGTGGTGGCGGTCCTGGTGCTCCCGCGCGCCCTGCTGGGCGCGGAGCCGGGGCGCGCCGCGTCCGGCCCGGACCGGGTGGTGGCTCCGGCGGGGGCGCGGTGGGCATCGGCGGTGCCTGTTCCCGTTCCTGCGCCTGTGCCCGTTCCTGCGCCTGTGCCTGTGCCCGCGCCTGTGCCTGCGCCTGTGTCTGGGTCCGGTCCGAGGCCGACTCCGTACGCTGTGCCGGCGCCCCGTTCGGGAGCGGAGCCCGGGGCGGGGGGTGCGGTCGCTGACAGCGAGCCGCGGCTCAGCCTGTACCCCGCATTCGGCGCCCCGGCCGGGTCGGCGGGGTTCACCGAGCCGGAGGCTCCCGTGCATGAGGCCGGGCTCATGGCCGCCTTCCAGCGGGGGTTCGGGCAGGCGCAGGGGGAGGGGTCGGCATGAGCATGCACCCCGGTGGGGCCGCCGCGCAGAGCGATCTCGACTGGCTGCTCGGGGGGCTCGTGCAGCGGGTGCCGTTCACGCGGAGTGCCGTGCTGCTGAGCGCCGACGGGCTGGTGACCTGCGTACACGGCATGGAGGCGGGCGACGCCGACCATCTGGCCGCCCTCGCCGCCGGGCTGTTCTCGCTCGGGCGGAGCGCCGGGTCCCGGTTCGGGGCCGGTGCGGACGTGCGGCAGGTCGTGGTCGAGCTGGACACCGCGCTTGTTTTCGTTTCCGCGGCCGGCTCCGGCACCTGCCTGGCAGTTCTGGCCGACCGCGAGGCCGACGCCGGAGTGCTCGGGTACGAGATGGCGACGCTGGTCAGGAGCGTGCGGCCGTACCTCGCCGTCCCGCCCCGGCGGTCCGCCGCCGACGCGGAGCGATGAGGGCCGCCGCGCGGGACACCCCGTGGCTGGACGAGGCCGCGGGGCGGGTGACGCGCCCGTACACCGCCAGCGGCGGGCGTACCCGGCCCGGCGTCGCCCTCGACCCCGGCTGTGCCGTGGTGGTGACGGGTGTGCGCCCGGCCGCTCCGCTCGGCCCGGAGCACGCCCTCGTCCTGCGCGTGTGCGCCGGTGCGGCCACCGTCCCGGTGGCCGAGGTGGCCCGGCGGCTGCGGCTGCCCGGCGCCGTGGCGCAGGTGCTGATCTCCGACCTGGTGCAATCCGGGGCCCTGACGGCGGCGCGGACCCGGCCCCTGCCCGCCGACGATCACTCCCTGCTCCTCGCCGTGCTCGACGGTCTGCGCCGACGGCTGTGACACCGCTGCCGCCGTGTCCCGGCGGCGAGGCCCGGCGCGGGCTACCGTCGGCCCAGGAGTACGCACGCACCGCCCGCCGCGGCGAAGGGAGCCCGGGATGGCCACGACCGCGCAGGACGTCCGCCGGATCGCACTGTCACTGCCCGACAGCACCGAAAAACCGGCCTGGGGCATGCCGACCTTCCGCGTCGGGGGCAAGATCTTCGCCTCGCTGGCCGACGACGACACCTCGATCGGGGTGAAATGCCCCAAGGAGGAGCGGGCCGAGCTGATCGCGGCGGAGCCGGAGAAGTTCTTCGTACGGCCCGGCCACGACGACAACTACGCCTGGATCCGGGTCCGCCTGGCGGCCCTCCGCGACACGGCCGAGCTGCGGTCGATCCTGGCCGACTCCTGGCGCCAGGCCGCCCCGAAACGCCTGGCAGCGGCCCACCCGGAGCTCGCCGCCGAGCCCGGCTGACCGCCCCGGCCGCGCCTGGCGGGAAAGGTGCGCGCGACCACCCGCCGAAATGCGGTATCGTTCTCATGCACGTTCGCCCGGGGGAAACCCCAGGTCAGCGGGCATCGGGACGTGGCGCAGCTTGGTAGCGCACTTGACTGGGGGTCAAGGGGTCGCAGGTTCAAATCCTGTCGTCCCGACTCGTAAGAGTCGCAGTTCAGAGGCCGTATCGGAAACATCCGATACGGCCTCTGTCCGTTTTCCGGGGCCGGCATGCGGGACTCGCGGTGCGCCCCGGCCGCACGAGGCTCCAGGCGGGTGCGGCGTCGGATGGCGTCCCTGCCGGTCGACCCCTGCCTCGTGGTTGGTGATCGGTCGTTGATCCGGTGTAGAGGGCGGGGCTGGAGGATTCGGGTGAGGGGAGGACGGGGCCGGGGTTACCGCCAGGGTCTCGTTCTCGGTGGGGCCGTTCATGGGCGGTCGCCAGGCTCCCCGGTACTTGGCCAACCCACGGAAGGTGGACGAGGCATGGACGGTGTTCAGGTGCTGCATGCGACGGCGGGCTTCGGCGAGCTGCTCAGGATCCGGCGGGAGCGGGTCGGGCTGACCCAGCAGGTGCTCGCCGATCACGCGACCCTCAGCGTCCGCGCGATCCGGGACATGGAGAGCGGGCGGGTGCAGCGGCCCCGGCAGGAGACCGTGCGGCTGCTGGCCGACGCGCTGCGGCTGGAGGGGCGCAGCCGGGCGGACTTCGAGGCCGCCGCCCGCCGGCAGGTGCTCGTGGAGGAGCCGCGCGAGGACGGGCCGACCGCGCCGCCCGTCGCCCGGGGCGCCATCGTCGGCCGGGACCTGGAGAGCGAGGTGCTGGCCGACGCCCTCGCCGTGCACGGGGACCGGCTGATCACCGTGGCCGGGCTGGGCGGGGTCGGCAAGACCCGCCTGGTCCTGGAGGTGGCCCGGCGGCTGCACCTCGGGTTCCGGTGGTCGGTGCGGTGGATCGACTGCGCCCGGCAGCCGCCCGCCGCACCCGACCGCCGCGCCGACCTCGCCCGCAGCATCGGAGAGCGGCCCACGCTGCTGGTCCTGGACGGGGCCGACGCCGGGGTGGACACCGCCCTGCTGGACGAGCTGTTCCACCGCTGCCCCGGCCTGCGCGTCCTGGTCACCGCTCGCGTGCCGCAGCCGCTGCCCGGCGGGCAGTTGATCCCGCTCGCGCCGTTGCCCGTGCCGGGGGCGGAGCTCGACCATGATCCGGTGGCGCTGGCCGAGGTGGGTGCCGTACGGCTGCTGCTCGCGCACCTGCGCCGGCTGCGGCCGGGGTTCCGGCTGGGGCCCGAGGAGGCGCCCGCCGTCGCCGCGCTCTGCCGCCAACTGGACGGATTGCCGAGTGCGTTGGAGCTGGTCGCGGGCTGGTCCACCGTACTGTCCCCGCGCCAGCTGGTGGCGCGGCTGGCCGACGGCCCGTTCCCCCTGACGCCCCCGCCCGCCGGCTACGGCGGCCGGGCCGACGTGGGCGCCGCGCTGCGGGCCGCCCTGGAGCGGCTGACGCTCGGGCAGCGCGATCTGCTGGAACGGCTCGCCGCGAGACCGGGGGACTGGTCGGGCGAGGACGCCGTCGAGCTGAGCGGGCGGCCGCCGCAGGAGTGCCTGGCGGCGGTGCACGAACTGCTCGCGAGCGGGCTGATCCGCAGTGTCCCGGCCCGCGACGGGGTCCGGTTCACCGTGCTGAACCTCTGCCGGCGGCTGTGCGGGAACGGCGTGTACGTGCGGCTGGCGGCGGCTAGCTGAACCCCGGCGCTCCGGAGGCGCCGCGCCGGACTGCCCGCATCCTGCCGGGCGACCTGCCGGTCCGGTGCGCGGATCGTTCCTAGCGTTCTGTCCACGTCCCACCACCTACCGACACAGAGGGTTAGCGCCGTGGAGCAGCATGCCGTGGAGCAGCACGGAAAGGCCGAGCCGGCCGGTCTGGACGTCGTCGTGACGACCATGGCCTCGGACTCGCACACCTGGAACCTGGTCTTCCTCCAGCTGCTGCTGGAGGAGCTGGGCCACCGGGTCACCAACCTGGGCGCCTGCGTGCCGGACGAGCTGCTGGTCGCCGAATGCCGCCGGATCGCCCCGGACCTGATCGTGCTGAGCAGCGTCAACGGGCACGGCTTCCACGACGGGCTGCGCGTGATCGCGGAACTGCGCGCCTGCCCCGAGCTGGCCCGGACCCCGGCCGTGATCGGCGGGAAGCTGGGCATCGCCGGTACGGGCACCCCGGCGCGGCAGCACCGGCTGCTGAGCGCGGGCTTCGACGGGGTGTTCGAGGAGGGCGGATCCGTGCTGGAGTTCCAGTCCTTCCTCGGATCCCTGCCCGCCGGGACCGGCGCCCGGGCGCTGCCCGCCGGATCGAAGGTGCTGCTGTGAGCGGCCTCGCGGGCGCCGCCGCGTACGCCGCCCCCGCCCTCCCCGACGCCGGCTTCGGGGCCTTCGTCGCCCGCGCCCGCGCCGCCGGAACGCTCGTGGTCCAGCCCCGGATGGGCATGGCCGACCCGCTGCGGATGCGCGAGGGCCTGCTCGCCACCCGGGAGGCGGACGCCGTCACCGTCGGCACCCTCACCCTCGACAGCTACACCCGTACGAACGACCTCGCGGCCGCCCGCACCGCCCTCGCCGAAGGGGTCGGCCTCAACGGCTACCCGATCGCCACCCACCCCGCCGAGGTCACCCGGGCCGTGCTGCACGGGGTCGCGGGCGTGGGCTTCCCCGTCCAGGTCCGGCACGGGTCCGCGATGCCCGAGCACATCATCCGCGCCCTGCTCGCCGTCGGGCTGGACGCCACCGAGGGCGGCCCGGTCTCGTACTGCCTGCCCTACAGCCGGACCCCGCTGCGCGAGGCCGTCGAGCACTGGCGGCGCAGCTGTGAACTACTGGCCGCCACAGCCGAGTTCGGGGCGGCGCCGCATCTGGAGACCTTCGGCGGCTGTCTGATGGGCCAGCTCTGCCCGCCCAGCCTGCTGATCGCGGTCAGTGTGCTGGAGGCGCTGTTCTTCCGCCAGCACGGGCTGCGCTCCCTCTCCCTCAGCTACGCCCAGCAGGCCGACCCGCGCCAGGACGAGGAGGCCCTGACCGTCCTCGGGCGGCTGGCCGCCGAGCTGCTGGGCGACGTCGACCACCACATCGTGCTCTACGCCTACATGGGCGTCTTCCCGCGCTCCCCGGGCGGGGCCCGGCTGCTGCTGGAGGACGCGGCCCGGCTCGCGGTCCGCGCCGGGGCCGCCCGGCTGATCGTGAAGACCACCGCCGAGGCCCACCGGATCCCGACCGTCGGGGAGAACGTACGGGCCCTGGAGACGGCCGCCGCTGCCGCCGGAGCCGAGCGCTCCCGTACGGCGCCGGGCGCGCTGCCCGCCGTACCGGACACCGGGATCGAGGCGGAGGCGCGGGCGCTGATCGGCGCCGTGCTGGAGCTGGACCCGGACGTCGGCCGGGCGCTGGTCCGGGCCTTCGCCGCGGGCTACCTGGACGTCCCCTACTGCCTGCACCCCGACAACGCCGGGCGGACCCGCACCTCGCTCGCGCCCGACGGGCGGCTGCTCTGGTCGAGCGTCGGGTCCATGCCGATCGCGGGTCTCGCCGACGACGGCCCGCGCTCGCGCCCGCCCATCCTCGGCTCGGCCGGGCTGCTCTCCGCGCTCTCCCACGTCCAGCGCACCTACGACACCCGCGCCGCCGGACTCCCGGCCGTCGCCGCCGGCACCGCCCCGCTCCTGGAACCCCGTACGAAGCCCACGCCATCACGAGAGTTGGGACTGACCACACCATGACCACCGACGGCCCCACCGCCCCCGCGACCCTGCCGGACCCCGGTCGCCACCTGACCGCCCCGAGCACGCGCAGCGCCCTGCGGATCCAGCACCAACTGCTGTTCGCCGCGCGCGAGTTCCTGCGCGGCAAGGGCTTCACGGAGCTGCTGCCGCCGATCATCGGGCCCGTCACCGATCCCGGCTCGCGCGGCTCCAAGCAGGTCGACATCGACTTCTACGGGCACCGCTACAAGCTGATGACGAGCGCCATCCTCTACAAGCAGGCTTCGCTGCTCGCCTTCGACAAGATCTTCTGCATCGCCCCCAACGTCCGCCTGGAGCCGCTGGAGACCGCTGGGACCAGCCGCCACCTCGCGGAGTTCCACCAGCTGGACGTGGAGGTCGCGGGCGCCTCCCGGGACGACGCCGTCCGGCTGGTGGAGGAGCTGGTGGTGCACATGGTGGAGAGCGCGGTCCGCGAGCTGCCCAAGGAGTTCGCCGAACTCGGCCGCGACGTCGACGCGTTCACGGAACTGCTCAAGGGCTCCTTCGGCCGGATGCGGCACGCGGAGGCCGTCACCGAGCTCCAGGGCATCGGCCACCCGCAGAGCCCGGACGCCGAACTCGACTGGGCAGGCGAGGCGTTGCTCTCCGGACGCCGCGACCGGCCGTTCTTCGTCACCGACTACCCGAAGGGCTCGCGCGGCTTCTACGACCGCGAGAACCCCGGACACCTCGGCCTGCTCATGAACTTCGACCTGATCGCGGCCGAGGGCTACGGCGAGCTGTGCAGCGGCAGCCAGCGCACCAACGACTACGCGGAGATCGTCACCCGGATGCGGGAGACCGGCGAGAACCCGCAGAAGTACCGCTGGTACCTGGACCTCGTCCGCGAGGGCGTGCCCGGCAGCGCCGGCTTCGGCATCGGCGTCGAGCGGCTGACCCGCTACGTCACCGGGCTCGACGCCGTCTGGCAGGCGAGCGCCTTCCCCAAGCTGGCCGGGGTGGTGTCCCCGTGAGCGACCTGTCCGCGCCCGGCTTCCCCGAGGAGGAGGTCCGCCACCGCGCCCGCGCCGGGACCGCCGCCGCCTTCCCCCCGCCGGGGGACTACGGCCGGGTCCTGTACGGTGCCGACGGCCGTCCGGCCGGGGTGCGGGAGGGGCTGGACGCGCTCGATGCGCTGGACGCGCTGCGGATCGTCCCGCCCGTGCTGATGCCGCAGCGGCTCGCCCGGCTGATCGACCTCGGCCGCGAGCCGGACTACCGCGATGTCGAACTGGCCACCGCGATCGGCGGGTTCACCTCCTCGCTGCCCGTGTACGTATCGGCGCTCGGTTCCACCCGGGCGGCCGGCGGGGACCTCGGCCTGGCGCTCAGCCGCCAGGCGGGCGCGCTCGGCCTGCCGATGGTGATCGGGGAGAACGTCGTCCCGGTCAACGGCTACGGCCGGCTCGGCGAGGACGCCGACCGGGCCCTCCTCGGCCGGCTGCGCGCCTACACCGCCGAGCTGCCGGACGGGCGCGGCGGGGTCGCCGTACAGCAGTCCACCGAGGACGCCGACGCCGAGGTGTGGAACCTCGTCTACAGCGACCCGGCGGCGCTGCCGCTGCTGGAGTCCGGACGGCTGGCCTTCGAGCTGAAACTCGGCCAGGGGGCCAAGCCGGGCCTCGGCGGGATGACCGTACTGGACGCGGAGGCCGCGGCCCGGCTCGGTGACCGCTACGGGCTGGACGAGGTCTTCGGGGACGGGCGGGTGCTGCGCTCCAGTACGCCCGGCACGTTCACGGCGGAGATCCTGCGCCAGCAGATCCGGCTGATGCGCAACAACTTCCCCCGGGCCCGGGTCTGGGTGAAGCTCCACCCCGGCCGGGATGTCGCGGAAGCCGCCCGGGTGGCCGCCGAGGCGGGCGCGGACGCCGTCACCGTGGACGGGGCCGAGGGCGGTACGGGCTGGGCGCCCGGGGCCTTCCCGGCCCAGGTGGGCCTGCCGCTGGCCGAGTGCCTGCGCCGGCTGGCCGCGGCGGGGCCGCCGCCCTGCCTGCTGGTCTCCGGGCGGATGTGGGAGGGCGGCCGGGCGGTGAAGAGCCTGGCGCTCGGCGCCCGTGCGGTGGGCCTGGGCCGTGCGGCCCTGCTGGCCGTGGCCGAGGACCCGGGGGAGGGGCTGACCCGGTTCACGGAATGCCTCGCGCTGGAAATGCGGCTGCTGATCAGCGCCCTCGGGAAATACGCGCCCGCTGCTCTGGACGCGGATGACGTCTGGTCCCCGGAATTCCCCGGGGCCGTTCCGGAGCGGTGAGCGGGAGGACTTTCCGTATTCCTGCCGGCAGCCCGCCGGGATGCCTTCTCGCGTCCTGGCGGGCTGCTTTGTCGTTCCCCCGGTGAGCGCGGACGATGCTGGTGGGAGCGGCAGTTGAAACTGCCGATCGGCTTCCGGGACTTCTGCCGATCGGGCCGGGAATTCCGCCCTATCGTCGAAATCGACCACCCGCAGCGTCGTTAATTCATCGGGGTTGGATGATGGAATCTCGCGATGTCCCCTTCATATCCGTCGCACGCCGGTTCCCGGACCGCCCGGCCCTCAGGCTCGGCGGCCGGACCGTCGACTACCGGGAGCTGGACGAGCTGAGCGGCGCCCTCGCCGCCCGGATCGCCCCCGGCCGGACCCTGGCCGTCACCGGCCGGGACCGGCTCGACCACGTGGTCGGCCTGCTGGCCGCCCTCCGCGCCGGCGCCACCTATCTGCCGCTGGACCGGGAGGCGCCCGAGGAGCGCAACCACTGGATCCGGACGGATGCCGGGGCCACCCTCGACTACACCGACGGGGTGCTGCACGGGGCCGACGGATCCGGGGCGGAGGGGGCCGACAGTCCGGGGGCCGAGGGCGCCGACGCCCTCGCCGGAGCAGCGCGCGAGTCGGCCGCGGGATACCTCATCTACACCTCGGGCACCACCGGCCGCCCCAAGGGCGTGCACGTCCCCCTGACCGCGCTGGCCGGTCATCTGGCCGCCGCCGTCGACTGCTTCGGCCTCACCGAGGACGACGTGGTCCTGCACTTCGCCCGCCCGACGGTGGACGTGGCCGTGGAGCAGGTGCTCACCGCCCTCTCCGCCGGTGCCTGTGTCCTCGTAGCGGAAGAGCAACTGCTCAGCCCTGTGGCCCTGTTGGGGCTGATGGACGCCGAGGGTGTCACCGTGGCCAATCTGGCCGCCGGGTACTTCCAGGAGGTCGTGGCCGCGCTGCGCGAGGACGTCGGACCGCCGCGTGCCCTGCGCCTGATGATCTCCGGCAGTGACCGGCTCTACCCGGACGCCGCCGCCGGCTGGTGGGCCGCCACCGGCGTGCCCCTGCTCAACGCCTACGGGCCCACCGAGACCGTCATCACCGCCACCGTCCACGAGCTGGCCGGACCGGTCGCCGGGGACGGGGACAGCGTGCCCATTGGCCGCCCGCTCGGTGACCGGCGCGTCTACGTCCTGGACGAGCGGCTGCGGCCGGTGGCGCCCGGCGAGCCCGGCGAGCTCTACCTCGGCGGGCCGCTGCTGGCCTCCGGCTACCACGGCCGCCCGGCCCTGACCGCCGGACGCTTCCTCGCGGACCCCTTCGCCGCCGAGCCCGGCGCGCGGATGTACCGCACCGGGGACGTGGTCCGGCGCGCGGGGACCTACGCCGCGCTGGAGTTCGTCGGCCGCGCCGACCACCAGGTGAAGATCCGCGGCTTCCGGGTCGAGCCCGGCGAGATCGAGCAGGTGCTCACCGGCCACCCCGGCGTCACCGCCGCGGTGGTCGTGGCCCGCGAGGGGCGGCTCGCCGCCTATGTGACCGGCGAGGCCCCCGACTGCGCCGCCCTGCGCGCCCACCTGGCCGGGAAGCTGCCCGAGCACATGGTCCCGGCGACCGTCACCGCGCTCGACGCCTTCCCGCTGACCGCCGGGGGCAAGGTCGACCGGGCCGCGCTGCCCGAGCCGCAGGCCGCGCCCGCGCCCGCCGCCCGGCGCCGTCCGCCGCGCACCCCCGCCGAGCAGCTGATCGCCGCCGTATGGGCCGACGTACTCGGGGTGCCCGAGGTGAGCGCCGACGACAACTTCTTCCACCTGGGCGGGGATTCCCTCACCGCCGTGCGCGTGGTCGGCCGCGTCTTCGACGTCTTCGGGATGATCTCGCCCTACACCATCTTCGACGCGCCGACCCTCGCCGAGTTCGCCGCCGCCGTCACCGCCGCCTCCGACAGTGGGGAACGCCCCGCGCTGGAGCCCACCGGAGCCACCGCGGCCCCGCTCGCGCACTTCCAGCGCGGCCTGTGGTTCCTGGACCAGTGGAATCCGGGCGCGCCGACCTACATCGTGCCCTGGGTGTTCCGCTTCGCCGGGCCCGTGGACCCGGAGCTCCTGCGTCGCGCCCTGGCCGGGGTGGTCGACCGGCACGGGGCCCTGCGTACCACCTTCGAACTGGGCGAGGACGGGCCCCGGCAGGTGGTCCACCCCGCCGTGGAGCTGCCGTTCACCGTGCTGGAGACCTCGCCCGAGGCCGTGGACGGGCTGCTCGCCGAGGCCGCGCTGGTCCCCTTCGACCTGGAGGACGGCCCGCTGGTCCGCGCCCACCTCTACCGGACCGGCGCCACCTCCACCCTGTTGCTGCTCTGCCACCACATCGTCTGGGACGAGGGCTCGCTGCCCGTCCTGGAGGGCGAACTGGCCGCCCTGTACGAGGCGCTGGCCGCCGGCCGCCCGGCCGTCCTGCCCGAACTGCCCGTCCAGTACGCCGACTACAGCGCCTGGCAGCACCGCGACGACACCGCCGAACGGCAGCTCGGCCACTGGCGCGAGCACCTGCGTGACGCGCCCACCGAGCCCGTCCTGCCCACCGACCGCCCCCGCCCCGAACTCCAGGCGTTCCGCGGGGCCTTCCACCGCTTCGCGATGCCCCGCCCGGTGGCCGAGGCCGTCCGGGAGCTGGCCCGCAGCGAGGACGCCACCCCGTTCATGGTGCTGCTCGCCGGGCTCGCGCTCACCCTGCACCGGCGCACCGGCCGCCGTGACATGGTGCTCGGCTCCCCGGTGAGCGTCCGGGGCCGCGCCGAACTCGACGCGCTGATCGGCTACTTCGTCAATCTGCTGCCGCTGCGGGTCCGTATCGAGGAGGGCATGGACTTCCGTGAACTGGTGCGGCACGTACGGGAGGTGGCGATCAGCGGCTACCGGCACCAGGAGGCGCCCTTCGACGCCATCGCGGGCGCCGTCATGGAGGAGCGGCCCGACGACCGCACCGACGACCGCAACCCCCTGTGCCAGGTGCTGCTGGAACTGCACCCGCTGGACAGCCGGCCGCTGAGCATCGGCGGCACCGAGGTCACCCGGGAGCTGCACTCCAACCCGGTCTCCCGCTTCGACCTGTCGATCTCCGTGGACGACCGGGGCACCGACTTCACCGGCCGCTTCGAATACGACTCCGACCTCTTCGACCCCGCCACCATGGCCGGGCTGTGCGAGGCGTGGCTCGGCACGCTCGCCGCCGCCGTCGACGCCCCCGTGCACACCCTCTTCGAGGACCGGGCCGCCCGCGATCCCCGCGCCCCGGCCCTGGTCAGCGGCGAGGACCGGCTCGACTACGGCACGCTGAACGAGCGCGCCAACCGCCTCGCCCACCACCTCGGCGCCCTCGGTATCGGCGGCGGGGACACCGTCGCCGTCCTCGTCGCCCGCGGACCGGACCTGGTGACCGCCTTGCTCGCCGCCCTCAAGGCAGGCGCCGCCTACACCCTGCTCGACCCGGACTTCCCGGCCGCACGCCTGGCCGGCGCGGCCGCCGACAGCGGGGCCGCCCTGCTGATCACCCACCGCGACAGCGGCCCGCCGTTCCCCGTGAGCCGGCACCTCGACCTGGACACCGAGGCCGCGGCCATCGCCGCCCGGCCCGGCCACGACCCGGGCCTGCCGGTCCGCGGCACCGACCTCGCCTGCGTGATGTTCACCTCCGGCTCCACCGGCCGCCCCAAGGGGGTCGCCGTCCCGCACCGCGCCCTCACCAGCACCTACCTCGGCCAGGACTACGCCCGCTTCGGGCCCGACGAGGTCTGGCTGCAGTGCTCCCCGGTCTCCTGGGACGCCTTCGCCCTGGAGCTGTACGGGGCCCTCGCCTTCGGCGGGGTGTGCGTGCTCCAGCCCGGCCAGCGGCCCGACCCGCAGGCCATCACGGAACTCACCCGCCGCCACGGCGTCACCCAACTCCAGCTCTCCGCAAGCCTGTTCAACTTCCTGCTGGAGGAGTTCCCGGAGACCTACGACGACCTCCGCGTGGCCTTCACCGCCGGGGAGCGGGCCTCCGTCACCCATGTCGGCGCCGCGCTCGGACAGTACCCGGAGCTGGTCGTCGCCAACGGCTACGGCCCCGTCGAAAGCCTCGGCCTCACCACCTGCCACCGCGCCACCCGCGAGGACGCCGCCGGCGGCTCCATCCCGATCGGGCGGCCGCTGCACGGCAAGGCCGTCCACGTCCTGGACGAGGAGCTGCGGCCCGTCCCGGACGGCACCACCGGTGAGCTGTACGCGGCCGGAAGCGGGCTCGCCCTCGGCTACCTCGGCCGGCCCGCGCTGACCGCCGAACGCTTCGTCGCCTCCCCGTTCGGCCCGCCCGGGGAGCGGCTGTACCGCACCGGGGACCTCGGCCACCGCACGGAGGCGGGGGTACTGGAGATCACCGGGCGGATCGACGACCAGATCAAGGTCCGCGGCTTCCGGGTGGAGCCCGGGGAGATCGAGGACGCGCTCACCCGCCACCCGTCGGTGGGGGAGGCCGCCGTCACCGTGTACGAGCCCGCCCCGGGCGATCGCCGGCTCGCCGCCTACGTCACCGCGAAGGCCGGGGCGCCCGCGCCCGATCCGGACGCGCTGCTCGACCACCTGGCCGGGGAGCTGCCCGAGCACATGGTGCCCGCCACCCTGGACGTCCTGGCCGCGCTGCCGCTCAACCCCAACGGCAAGGCCGACCGCCGGGCCCTGCCCGCTCCGGCCGAGCGCCCCGAGGCCGCCGCGGCCGATCCGCTCACCCCGGACCAGCGGCTGGTGGCCGACGCCGTCCGGGCCGTGCTCAGCCTGGCCGACGACCTCGGACCCGATACCAACTTCTTCCGGATCGGCGGCAATTCGCTGGCCGCCGTACGGGTCGCCATGCGGCTCTCCCAGCAGACCGGCACCCGGGTCCCGCCGCAGGTGGTCTTCCGCGGCCGGACCGTCGGCGCCATCGCCGAACGGCTGGTCTCCCGATGACCCGGATCCCGGCCCGCAGGCCCGCCAGTCCACCCGCCGCCCGACCGAAGGGAACGAGGCCGTGAGCCCGTCCGCCGCCGACCTGCCCGCCGCCCCGGCCCGTACGACCGCCGAACGCTCCGCCCCGGACCGTACGATCGCCGGGCCCGGCGCCCCGGACCGTACGACTGCCGAGCCCGCGGGGGCCGACCGTACGGCCGCCGAGCCCGGCGCCGGCGTCCGTACGGCCGCCGAGCCCGGCGTCGGCGTCCGTACCGCGCCGGTCTCCGGGCTCCAGCGCGGGCTGTGGTTCCTCGACCGCTGGAACCCGCAGGCCGCCACCTACACCACCCCCTGGACCTACGAGGTCACCGGCCCGCTCGACCTCGCCCTGCTCCAGCGGGCCCTGGACGGGGTCACCGCCCGGCACGAGGCCCTGCGTACCACCTTCGCCCTGCACCCCGACGGCCCCCGCCAGCACATCCACCCCGGCCTCACCGTGCCGCTCGCCGTCACCGACCTCCGCGCACTGCCCGAGGAGCACCGGGCCGACCGCGCCGAACAGCTCCTCGCGGAACGCGCCGCCGTCCCCTTCGACCTGGCCGCCGGCCCGCTGCTGCGCGCCGAGGCGTTCCGGTTCGCGGAGGACCGTACGACCCTCCTCCTCGTGGTCCACCACATCATCTGGGACGGCTGGTCGGCCGAGCTCTTCGAGCGCGAACTCACCGAGCACTACCGGGCGTCGGCCGAGGGGCGGGCCCCCGTGCTGCCGGAGCTCACCCTCCAGTACGCCGAGTGGGCCGAGGAGGAGCGCCACACCTCCTACGAGGAGCACCTCACCCACTGGAAGCAGGCCCTCGACGGGGCCCCCGCCCTGCTGGAACTGCCCGGCGACCGGCCCCGGCCCGCCGAGAGCAGCCAGCGCGGCGCCACCGAGCCCTTCGGCCTCGCCCCCGGTACGGCGGCCCGGGTGCGGGCCCTCGCGGAGGAGGAGGGCGTCACCCCGTTCACCGTGCAACTCGCCGCCTTCGCGCTGCTGATGGGCCGCTGGACCGGGGCGGACGACCTGCTCGTCGGCACCCCCGTCACCACCCGCAACCGGCCCGAACTGGGCGACCTGCTCGGCTACTTCGTCAATCTGCTGCCCCTGCGCGTCCGGCTCGCCCCGGCCGCCACTTTCCGTGCGCTGCTCGGCGAGATCCAGGACGGCGCCTTCGACGCCTTCGGCTACCTCGACCTGCCCTTCGACCAGCTCATCGACGCCCTCGGCACCCCCCGCACCCCGCAGCATCCGCCCCTGGTGCAGGTCGTCTTCGGCGCCCACACCGAGGACCGCGCGCCGCTCGAACTCGGTCCCGCCACCCGCGCGGAGCGCACCGTACGCGCCAACGGCACCAGCAAGTTCGACCTCACCTGGTCCGTCTTCGAGGACGTCGACGGCGGCGAACTGCGCGGCGAGGCCGAATACAGCGGGGACCTCTTCGACGCGGGCACCGTGCGCCGGCTCGCCGCCGACTACGCCGGTCTGCTGGACGCGGCCCTCACCGACCCCGACGCCACCGTCCTGCGGCTCACCGCCGCCGGACCGCCGCACCGGCCCGCCCGGCTCGACCCCGGACACCGCCTGCACCAGCTCTTCGAACGGGCCGCCGACACCTACGGCGACCGGCCCGCCGTGAGCGACGGCGGCGGCACGATCGGCTACGCCGAACTCGACCGCCGCGCCAACCGGCTGGCCCACACCCTCATCGCCCGCGGGGTGCGCCCCGGCGACCGGGTCGGGCTGCTGCTGGAGCGCACCGCCGCCGTGCCCGCCGCGATCCTGGCCGTGCTCAAGACCGGCGCCGCCTACGTGCCCGTCGACCTGGCCGCCCCGGCCGACCGGGCCGCCCTGGTCTTCGGGGACACCGCCGTGAGCGTGGTCCTGACCGACCGGCCCGACCGCGCCCCGGACGGGCCCTGGCAGACCCTCGACCTCGCCGCCCGCGCGGAGGAGATCGCCGCGCGGCCGGACACCCGGCCCGCCGTCGCCGGTGAGGCAGGAGATCTCGCCTACCTCATCTTCACCTCCGGCTCCACCGGCCGCCCCAAGGGCGTCGCCGTCGCCCACGAGCACGTCAGCCGTCTCCTGGACTCCGGGCGGGAACACTTCGGCTTTGGCCCGGACACCGTCTGGACCCTCTTCCACAGCTACGCCTTCGACTGGACGGTCTGGGAGCTGTGGGGCGCCCTGCTGCACGGCGGCCGGCTCGTCGTCGTCCCGCACCTCACCAGCCGCTCGCCCGAGGAGTTCGCCGGACTGCTCGACGCGGAGGCCGTCACCCACCTCTGCCTGACCCCCTCGGCCCTGCGCCAGCTCGAACCGGCCCTGCGCCGCCGCCCGCGGGCCCTGCCCGCACTGCGGTGGATCATGCTCGGCGGGGAGGCGCTGGACCCGGGGGTGGTGCAGCGCTGGCACGAGCTGGACCCGCTGCCGCCGGCCCGGCTCTGCAACCTGTACGGCATCACCGAGACCACCGTCCACGTCACCCTGCACGATGTCGCCGCAGGCGGTGCGGGCTTCGCGCGCAGCCTCGTCGGCGAACCGATGCCGCACCTCACCGCGCTGGTCCTGGACGACTGGCTGCGGCCCTGCCCGCCCGGGGTCCCCGGCGAGCTGTACATCGGCGGCGGGAGTCTCGCGTACGGCTACTGGGGGCGCCCCGGGCTCACCGCGGGCCGCTTCGTCGCGGACCCGTACGGGCCGCCCGGCGCCCGGCTGTACCGGACCGGGGACGTCGCCAAGCGGCTGCCCGGCGGCGGGATGGAGTACGTCGGGCGCGCGGACTTCCAGGTCAAGCTGCGCGGCTTCCGGATCGAGCTCGGGGAGATCGAGAACGCCGTCGCCGCGCACCCGGAGGTGGACGCCTGCGTGGTCACCGTCCACGACGACCGGCTCGCCGCGTACGTCACCGGGCGGGCCCCGGCCGGGCCGGAGGACCTGCGGGCCTTCCTCGGCCGCACCCTGCCCGAGTACATGATCCCCGCGAGCGTGACCGTACTGGAGGCCCTGCCGCTCACCGTCAACGGCAAGGTCGACCGGGCCGCGCTGCCCGACCCCGACCGGACGGCGCCCGCGGCGGTGGGCCGGCATGTGGAACCGCGGACCCCGGAGGAGGAGCTGTTCGCCGCGGTGTGGACGGACGTGCTCGGGGTGGACGGGATCGGGGTGCACGAGGACTTCTTCCACCTCGGCGGGGACTCCATCCGCGCCGTACAGCTCGCGGGCGCCCTGCACGACCGCGGCTGGGAGGTCAGCCTCCGCGACGTCTTCAACGCGCCCACCGTCGCCGAACTGCTGCCGCTGGCCCGGCCGGTGGCCGCCGACCCGGGCGCGGAACGGCCGTTCGCGCTGATCGCGGAGGAGGACCGGGCGGAGCTGCCGCCGGGGATCACCGACGCCTATCCGATGGTGTCGATGCAGCTCTCCATGGTCTTCCACATGGAGGTCGCGGGCGGCACCGACAGCTACCACAACGTCAACTCCTACCGGATCACCGGGGACTTCGACGAAACGGCCTTCCGGCGCTCGGTGGCGGAGGCCATGGCCCGGCACGCGGTACTGCGCACCGGCCTGGACCTCTCCGGCTACGGCGAACCGCTCCAGCTCGTCCACGGCACGCTGCCCGCGCCGGTGGAGTGCGCGGATCTGCGGGGCGCGGGCGGGGAGGAGCAGGACGCGGCGGTCCGGGCGGTGTTCGCGCACCACCGGGACCGGCCCTTCGACCTGGCCGAGCCGCCGCTGTTCCGGATCACCGTGCAGCGGCTGGCCGACGACGCCTTCCAGCTGACCGTCTCCGAGCACCACGCCATCCTCGACGGCTGGAGCTTCACCTCCCTGCTCACCGAGATCCTGGAACGGCACAGCGCGCTGGCCGCCGACCCGGCCTCGGCGCCGGTGCCGCCGCCGCGCACCGCGTTCCGCGACTTCGTCGCCGTGGAGCGGGCGGCGGCCGCCGATCCGGACTCCCTGGCCTACTGGCAGCGGCGGCTGGAGGGGGCCACCTGGCAGCTGTGGCCCGGCAGCGAGGAGGTCCACGAGCTGCCGCGCACGGTGGAACGGGTGCTGCCGGACGCGCCCGGACAGCTGCGGGCGGTGGCGGACGCGCTCGGCGTACCGGTGAAGTCGGTGGCGCTCGCCGCGCACCTGCACGCGCTCGCCCGGATCACCGGGCGCCGGCGGGTCACGACCGGGCTGGCGATGAACGGGCGGCTGGAGCGGCTGGGCGGCACGGAGGTGTACGGGCTGTTCCTCAACACGGTGCCGATGGTGGCGGAGCCGGACGCGGGGGATCTGGCGGCGCTGGTACGGCATGTGCACCGCGAGGAGCTGGACATGATGCCGCACCGGCGGGTGCCGTTCGCGCGGCTGGCGCGGATGATGGCCGACACGGCGCTGGACAGCCAGTTCGGCTACCTGCGCTTCCACGCGCTGGGCCGGCTGAGCGCGGCCCGCATCGAGGACGGCCGCATCGGCTCGGAGCCGACGCTGCGCCACGAGCCGAACAGCTTCACCTTCGGCGCCTCCCTGATCCAGGACCCGGTCACGCAGCGCGTCCTGCTGGCGGTGGACCACCAGCGGGCCCTGGTGGACGACGCGACGGCGGAAGCCTTCATGGACGCGTACGAGCAGGCACTGACCAGCCTGGCGTCGACACTTTGAGCCGCGCCGACGCGGGCGGGGCCGGGCCCTCTGGCCTCCGGCTGCGGGGGCCCGCCCCGCCGCCCCGGCCTCGGGGCCGGTACGGTCCCGGCCCGGCGGCCGACGCCCGGCCTCGGGCGCGCGCGTCCCGGCCGCCTGGCCTCCCGGCCGGGGTGGGCCCGGCCTTCCGGCCCAGGCTCCGGGGCGGCGGCCTACGGCCTGCGGCGGTGCCCGGCCCGGTGGTACGGCCTCGCGGCCGGTGCCCGGCCTGGGGCGGGCGGCGCGGCCGACTGGCCTTCCGGCCAGTGCGGTCCGGCCTGGCGGCCCGGTGGCAGGTGCGGCTCGGCCTGGCCGGTACCGCCTGGCGGTGGGCGGCCCGGACCTCTGGCGCACCGGCCAGCACGGGCACGGGCCTCCGGCCTTGCGGGCGGTGCCCGGCCTGCGGCGGGTGGCTGGCGGCCCCCCGGGCCGGTACCGGCTCGGCCCTCCGGGCCCGGTGGCCCGTGCGGCGGCCTGTGGCGGGGGGCCGGCCCAGCCGGAACGGCCGTCCGGTCGGTGCGGGGACCGGGCCCCGCGAACCCGATCGGGTCTGCGGCGGCCGCCGGGCCGGTTGGTCCTGCCGGCACGGCCGTGCGGTCCGCGGGCCGGCGCTGGCGTTCGGTTTGCGCCGGGTGGCGGGGGGCTGCGGTAGTGGGCCGGATTTCGTGGCCCGGGCGGCGTTCGTAGCACCTGATCTGTCTGATTCGGCTTATTCATCGAGGAGATTTCCGTGACCATCACCATCGCTCAGACCACCACCGACCTCCTGTCCCGGCTGGCCGAGGCCGTCGCCGCGCACCCGCGGCGGGATGCCGTGCGGGACGGTGGCGGGAAGCTGGACTTCGCCGCGTTCGAGGCTCGTACCGCCGCCCTCGCCGGGGCGCTGGTCGAGGCCGGGGTGCGGCGGGGGGATCGGGTGGGGGTGCATCTGGGGCGGAGTGTGGAGCTGCCCGTGGCGCTCGTTGCCGTGTGGCGGGCCGGGGCGGCGTACGTGCCGCTCGACCCTGCCTACCCCGCCGAGCGGATCCGGTTCATGGCCGCCGATGCCCGGCTCGCCGCCGTGGTGAGCCGGGATGCCGAGCCGCCCGTACCGGCCGGGGTTCCCGTGGTGCGGCCCGACGCGCGGAGCGGGCGGGGTCCTGCGGCGCCGTTCCTGCCGCATCCGCTTGATTCCGCCTACGTCATCTACACCTCCGGCTCCACCGGCCGCCCCAAGGGGGTCGAGGTGCCGCACGGCGCCGTCGCCGGGCTGGCCGCCGCGCTGGAGGCCAGTGGCGCGTACCGGCCCGAGCCGGGGGTCGTCGCCTGGAATGCCAGCGTCTCCTTCGACGCCTCCGTGCAGCAGTGGATCCGTATCTGCCGGGGCGACACCCTCCTCGTGATCGACGACGCCCAGCGCGCCGAACCGGCCCGGCTCGCCCGGCTGCTCGCCGAGCACGGCGTCACCGACCTCGACCTGACCCCCTCGCACTGGCAGCTGCTCCGCGAACCCCTCGCCGGGGCCCGCGTCCCGAGGCTGTTCATGGGCGGCGAGCCCGTCCCCGCCCGGACCTGGCGCGAGCTGGCCGACGGCGGTGTCGACGCGCTCAACCTGTACGGGCCCACCGAATGCACCGTCGACGCGATCACCACGCCGGTCACCGGCCCCGCCCCGCACCTGGGCGAGCCGCTGCCCGGGGTCCGCGCCTACCTCCTGGACGCCCGGCTCGCGCCGGTGACGGCCGCCGGAGCCGTCGGGGAGCTGTACCTCGCCGGGCCCGGCCTCGCGCACGGCTACCCGGGACACCCGGGCCTGACGGCCGGCCGGTTCCTCGCGGACCCCTTCGCGGACGAGCCCGGCGCCCGGATGTACCGCACCGGCGACCAGGCCCGCCGCACCGCCGACGGCCTGCTGGAGTACGTCGGCCGGGTGGACCGCCAGGTCAAGGTGCGCGGCTTCCGCGTCGAGCTGGGCGAGGTCGAGCACACGCTCGGCGCCCTCGCCGGGGTGCGCGGAGCCGCCGTCACCCTGCACGAGCCCGCGCCCGGGGACCACCGGCTGGCCGGGTACGTCACCGGTGCGGACCTGCGCCCCGCCGACCTGCTGGCCGAGCTGCGCCGAACCGTCCCCGCCCACCTGGTGCCGTCCACCGTGACCGTACTGGACGCCCTCCCGCTCACCCCGAACGGCAAGACCGACCACAGCGCGCTGCCCGCCCCGGCGGCGGAGACCACCACAGCCCACGAGGCGGGCGGACTGGACGAGCAGGTGGCCGAGGTCTGGCGGACCGTGCTCGGCGTGCCCGGCGTGGAACCGGCCGACGACTTCCTCTCCCTCGGCGGGCACTCCCTCGCCGCCCTGCGCGTCGTCCACCTGCTGCGCCGCAAGCTGAACGTGGAACTCCAGCTGCGCCACCTGCTCGACGCCGCCGACCTGGCCGAGTTCACCGCCACCGTCCGCCGCGCCGCCGCCTCCGGCCCCGCCGCCGCCCGCCCCGCCCTCACCGCCCGACGGGCGGCCGTCCGATGACCCCGACGACCACCACCACCTCCCCCCTCGCGGGGCCCGCCGCCCGGATCAGCCGCCCCCGCGTCGAAGGGGACTGGCTGCTCGTCCCCGCGCCCCAACCGCACCGGCCCGTAAGGCTGTTCTGCTTCCCGCACGCGGGCGGCGACGCCACCGCCTACGTCCCGCTGGCCCGCGCCCTCGCCCCCGCGGCCGAGGTGTGGGCGCTGCGCCCGCCCGCGCGCGGCGGCCGCAGCCGGCACCCGATGCCGGCCGATTTCGACGCCCTGGTGGCCGCCGTCACCGCGGCCCTGGACCCGCACCTGACCGGCGGTGCGGGCGGCCGGTTCGCCTTCTACGGGCAGAGCCTCGGCGCGCTCCTCGCCTACGAGGTGGCCCGCGCGCTCCCCGCGGAGCGGCGGCCCGAACTCCTGGTGGCCGTCGGCGCGCCGAGCCCCGCCGAGTGGAGCGAGCGCGAGAGCCGGGACCTGGACGCGGCCGCTCTGCTCCGGCTGACCGGCCTGGACGAGTCGGTCCGGGCCGAACCGCAGCTGGCCGAGCTGGCCCTCGGCACCCTCCGCACCGACCTCGCCGTCAGCGCCACCTACCGCCACCGCCCGCACGCGCCCCTCGGTACGGCGATCCACGCCCTGGCCGGCGCCGAGGACCCGATGCTCGCCACCACCGGCCTCGGCGGCTGGGCCGCGCACACCCGCGCCGCCTTCGAGCAGCGCGTGGTCCCCGGCGGGCATCTGCTCGCCACCGTCGACCGGCCCGGCCCGGTGGCCCTGCTGGCCTCGCTCCTGGCAGACGGCCAGGCGGCGTCCACCCCGTTCCGCACCGTCCCCAGGGAGTCCTGATGCCGATCACCGCCACGGCCACCGCGACCGCCACCGCCACCGCCGCGCCCACCACCGCCGTCGACCTCACCGACCCCGCCCTGTGGTCCCGCCCCGACACCCCCGGCCTGATCGCGGAACTGCGCCGCGAGGCACCCGTACACCTCACCGAGACCGTCGACGACGGCCCCGTCTGGTCGGTGCTCACCTACCGGGAATCGGCCGAGGTCCTGCGCAACGCGGCCGTCTACAGCTCCGAGTCCGGATCGCTGCTCGGCGCGGGCGAGGGCAACGTACCGGTCGGCTCGGGCCGGATGATGGCCCTCACCGACCCGCCCCGGCACCGCGAACTGCGCGCCCCCGCGAACCCGTTCTTCTCCAAGGGCGGGGTACGCGGCGCCGCCCGCTCCATCGCCGAGCGGGCGGGGGAGCTCTTCGACCAGGCCGTCACCCAGGGCGAGGTGGACCTCGTCGACGTGGTCTCCGCGCTCCCGCTCGCCGTCATGTGCGATCTGCTGGACGTGCCCGAGAAGGACCGCGACATGGTGGTCCGGGTCTGCGACGTCGCCTTCCTCGGGCGTACCCCGGAGGAACGCCGCGCCGGGCACCAGCAGTTGATCCCGTACCTGATGCACCAGGTGATGCTGCGCCGCACCGACCCGCGCGACGACCTGATCTCCATGATGGCCACCTACAAGGTCGGCGGGCGGCTGCTGCCGATCGAGGACGTGGTGCTCAACCTGGACAACATCGTCGTCGGCGGGGTCCAGACGGTCCGCCACACCGCCGCCATGGGCCTGCACACCCTCGTGCAGCGGCCGGACCTGTGGCGGCAGCTCCAGCGCGGCGAGGTCTCCATGGACTCCGCCGTGGACGAGCTGCTGCGCTGGACCTCGGTGGGCCTGCACACGCTGCGCACCGCCAGCCGGGACGTGGAGCTCGGCGGGCGGCAGATCCGGCGCGGCGACCGGGTCGCCGTGTGGGTGTGGTCCGCCGACCGGGACCCGGACGCCTTCGAGCGGCCCGAGGAGATCCGGCTCGACCGCTCGCCCAACAAGCACCTGGCGCTGGGTCTGGGCGCGCACTACTGCATCGGCGCGCCGCTGGCCAAGGCGGAGCTGAGCGCCCTGTACACGGCCGCCCTGGAGAAGGCCGCGGTCATCGAGCCGGCCGGGCCGGTCACCTACAACCGGTCGATCATCAACTTCGGCCTGGACCACTTCCCGGTCCGCCTCGCCCCGCGCTGACCGGTCCGCCTCGCCCCGCGCTGACCGGTCCGCCTCGCCCCGCGCTGACCGTCCCGCCTCACCCGCGCTGCCCCGTCCCGCCTCGCCCCGCGCTGACCCGGCCCGCCGGTCCGGCCGTCGGCAGCCCCGCCGACGCGCCCGCCCGTGAGGCCCCCGGCAGCACCGCAACTGCCCCTCTCCTGCCGGAGCTTGTGCCGCTCGGGCTCCTCCCGCGCGCCTACTTTCGACATCGCACCCCAGCACACCCCCGCACACCCCACCCACCACGCACCCACGGAGAGACCACCATGAGCAACCCCTTCGAGGACGACAACTCCGGCTACCTGGTCCTCGTCAACGACGAGAACCAGCACTCGCTCTGGCCGGTCTGGATCGACGTGCCGGCCGGCTGGACCACCGTCCACGGCGAGGCCACCCGCCAGGAGTGCCTGGACTGGATCGAGGCCAACTGGACCGACATCCGCCCCGCGAGCCTGCTCGCCGCCCTC
This sequence comes from Streptomyces sp. NPDC047014, assembly GCF_040644195.1. Lineage (NCBI taxonomy): Bacteria > Bacillati > Actinomycetota > Actinomycetes > Kitasatosporales > Streptomycetaceae > Streptomyces > Streptomyces sp. NPDC047014. The sequence goes on from NZ_JBEYVX010000012.1 coordinate 55,654, forward strand.
GGCCAGCGGTGAGCGCCGCCATGCCGCACTGGGAACTGAACCCCGGCCGCCCGGCCCTCGCCCACGTCCCGGCCGTCGGCGGTCTCGACGAGGCGTGCGCGTGGCTCCGCGAGAACGAGGCCGCGCTGACGGCCGCCCTGCACGAGCACGGCACGATCTTCCTGCGCGGCCTGCCGGTGACGGGCACCGCGGACGTGGCCGCCGTACGCGATGTGCTCATCCCCGAGCCCACCCCGTACCGGGAGAAGGCCACCCCGCGCAGCGACTTCGGGGACGGCGTCTTCTCCTCCACCGACCTGCCGCCCGCCCAGTCGATCCGGATGCACAACGAGAACAGCTACACGCTGACCTTCCCCGGCCGGCTGCTCTTCGCCTGCCTGACCGCCCCCGAGGCGGGCGGCGCCACCCCGACCGCCGATGTCCGCAAGGTGCTCGCCGGGCTGCCCGCCCACCTCGCGGAGCGCGGCCGCTCCTCCGGCTGGACGCTGAACCGCAGCTACTCCGACTACGTCTCGCTCGGCTGGCGCACCGCCTTCGGTACGGAGGACCGCGCGGACGTGGAGCGGTACTGCCGGGAGAACGGCATCACCTGGGAGTGGCTGGCGGACGGCAACCTGCGGACCAGTCAGCTGCGTTCGGCCACGATCCACCACCCGGAGACCGGCGAGGAGGCGTGGTTCAACCACCTGGCCTTCTGGAACGAATGGTCCCTGGAGCCCGACATCCGGGAGGCCATGGTGGAGGAGTTCGGCCCCGACGGGCTGCCCTTTAACACCGGTTTCGGCGACGGCGAACCGCTCACCCGGGAGGACGTCGACGCCCTCAACGCCGCCTACGAGGCCGCGACCGTCCGCGAGACCTGGCAGGCGGGCGACGTGATGCTCGTCGACAACGTGCTCTGCGCGCACGGCCGCGACCCCTTCCGCGGCGACCGGAAGATCGCCGTCGCGATGGGCCGCCCGGTGGACCTCATGGACTGCCGCCCCACCGTGCGCCCCACGCTGCACCCCGCAGCGCACCCCGCACCCGCCGTCCCCGCCTAGGCCGTCTCTTCCGGACAGCCCCGGACAGCCCCCGGACCCGTCCCGGCCAGGGCGGCCCGCACACCATCCACGCCGTGACGTGAGCAGAGGAAGCACCGTGATCCCGGTTTCGTACGCACAACAGCGTCTCTGGCTGATCGACCAGATCGAGGGGCCGACCGCGCTCTACAACCTGCCGGTCGCCGTCCGCCTGCGCGGCACGCTCGACACCGCCGCGCTGCGCGCCGCGACGGCGGACGTGGCCGGCCGGCACGAGGCCCTGCGCACGGTGTTCCCGGTGGCCGGGGGAGTCCCGGTGCAGAAGGTGCTGCCGTCGGCGGAGGCGGGGACCGCCTTCGAGACGGTGGACTGCGCACCGGGGGAGTACCCGGCCCTGCGGGACCGGGCCGCCGCCCACACCTTCGACCTGAGTGCCGAAGCCCCCCTCCGGGTCACGGTGTTCACGCTCGACCCCACCACCCACGTCCTGCTCGTCGTGCTCCACCACATCGCCGGCGACGGCTGGTCCCTCGGCCCCCTGCTGCGCGACCTCGCCACCGCCTACGCCGCCCGCCTCGCCGGAACCGCGCCCGACTGGGAGCCGCTGCCGGTGCAGTACACCGACTACGCGCTCTGGCAGCGCGAACTGCTCGGCGAGGAGAGCGACCCCACCAGCCTGATGAGCCGTCAGTTCGCCTACTGGCGCGAGGTGCTGGCCGGTCTGCCCGAGGAGCTGGAACTCCCCGTGGACCGCCCCCGGCCGCCCGCCCCGACCGGCGCCGCGGACGCCGTCCCCTTCGCCTACGACGCCGCGCTCCACACCGCGCTCACCGCCCTGGCCCGCCGGCACCGCGCCACCCTCTTCTCCGTCCTCCAGGCCGGACTCGCCGCGCTGTTCACCCGGCTCGGCGCCGGCACCGACATCCCGCTCGGCACCGGCGTGGCCGGCCGGGACGACGAGGCCCTGAACGACCTCGTCGGCTTCTTCGTCCACACCCTGGTCCTGCGCACCGACACCTCCGGGGACCCGTCCTTCGCGGAACTCCTCGGCCGGGTGCGCGGCGCCCAGCTCGACGCCTTCGCCCACCAGGACGTGCCCTTCGAACGGCTGGTCGAGGAGGTCAACCCGGCCCGCGCCCTCGGCCGCCACCCCCTCTTCCAGACCCTCCTCGTCGTCCAGAACCACGAGGAGGGCCAACTCGGTCTACCCGGCCTGGAGTCGGACCCCGAACCCCTCGGGCTGCGCGTGGCCAAGTTCGACCTCAACATCGGCGTCACCGAGCGGCACACCCCCGACGGCGCCCCCGCCGGGCTCACCGGCTCGGTGGAGTACGCCGCCGACCTCTACGACCGGGCCACCGTCACCACCCTCTTCGAGCGGCTGGGCCGGCTGCTCGCCGCCGCCGCTGCCGACCCGGACGCGCCGATCGGCGGCCTCGACATCCTCGCCCCCGAGGAGCACGCCCGGCTGCGCGACGAGTGGAACGCCACCGCCGCGCCCGTCCCCACCGGCTCGCTGCCCCAGCTGTTCGCGGAGTGCGCCGCCCGCACCCCGGACGCCGTCGCGCTCGCCCATGACGGGGGCGCCGTCACCTACGCGGAACTCGACACCCGCGCCAACCGCCTCGCCCACCACCTGATCGCCCGCGGCGTCGGCCCGGAGTCCCCGGTCGCCCTGCTGATGGAACGCTCCGTCGACCTGGTCGTCGCCACCCTGGCCGTGCTCAAGGCGGGCGGCTGCTACGTCCCGCTGCACGCGAGCCTGCCGCCCGAGCGGATGGCCGCGCTGCTCGCGGACACCGCCGCGCCCGTCCTGATCACCGACCGCCCCGACCCCGGCTTCCCGCACACCGCCGCCGTGGTCCGCCCCGGCGAGGAGGCGGGCGCCCCGGAGCACGCCCCGGACCTCGTGGTCCACCCGGACGCCCTCGCCTACGTGATGTTCACCTCGGGCTCCACCGGCACCCCCAAGGGGGTCGCCGTACGCCACCGCGACGTGGTCGACCTCGCCGCCGACCGCCGCTGGCGCGACGGCCGCCACGAGCGGATCCTGCTGCACTCCCCGCACGCCTTCGACGCCGCCACCTACGAGCTGTGGACCCCGCTGCTGTCCGGCGGCACCGTGGTCGTCGCCCCGCCCGGCGCCCTGGACGCCACCACCCTGGGTGCCGTCGCCACCCGGCACGCGGTCACCGCCGTCTTCCTCACCAAGGCGCTCTTCGACCTGGTCGCCGAGCAGGCGCCGGAGACCTTCCGCGCCCTGCGGACCGTCTGCACCGGCGGCGAGGCCGCCTCCGGCACCCTCATGCGGCGCGTCCTCGACCACTGCCCCGACCTGCTGCTGGCCCATGTGTACGGGCCCACCGAGGCCACCACCTTCGCCACCCACCACCCCCTCCGGCCCGCCGACCTGGCCGGCCCGCGCCCGCCGATCGGCGCCCCGCTCGACAATATGCGTGCCCATGTCCTGGACGCCCGGCTGCGGCCCGTCCCGCCCGGGGTCCCCGGCGAGCTGTACGTGGCGGGCGCCGGCCTGGCCCGCGGCTACTGGCAGCGCCCCGCGCTCACCGCGGAACGCTTCGTCGCGGACCCCTTCGCCCCCGGCGGCCGCATGTACCGCACCGGTGACCTCGTACGCCGCCGCGCCGACGGGGCGGTGGAGTTCCTCGGCCGGATCGACGGACAGGTCAAGCTGCGCGGCTTCCGCATCGAGCTCGGCGAGATCGAGGCCGTGCTCTCCCGCCACCCCGCCGTCCGCCAGGTCATCGTGGTCCCCCGCGAGGACCGCCCCGGCGACACCCGGCTCGTCGGCTACTGCGCGGTCCCCGGTGCCGCCCTGGACCGCCCGGAGGAACTGGCCGCCGAACTGCGGGAGTTCGCCGCCGCGACCCTGCCCGGCTATATGGTCCCCTCGGCCGTGGTCGTCCTGCCCGCCCTGCCGCTCAACGCCAACGGAAAGGTCGACCGGCGCGCGCTGCCCGCCCCCGAGACCACCGCCGCCACCGGCGGCCGCGCCCCGCGCGACGCCCGCGAGGCCGCCCTCTGCGCGCTCTTCGGGGAGATCCTGGGCTTCGACGACCTCACCATCGACGACGACTTCTTCGAGCTCGGCGGCCACTCCCTGCTCGCCACCCGCCTGATCGGCCGGGCCCGCACCGAGCTCGGCGCCGAACTGGCCATCGCGGACCTCTTCCAGGCCCCCACCGTCGCCGCCCTCGCCGCCCGCCTCGCCACCGGCACCGCCGACCGGCCCACGCTGCGCCCCGAGGCCCGCCCCGAACGCCTGCCGGTCTCCTTCGCCCAGCGCCGCCTGTGGTTCCTCGTCCAGGCCGAGGGCCCCGCCGCCACCTACAACGTCACCCTCGCCCTCCGGCTCACCGGCCCGCTCGACGCGGCCGCGCTCGAAGCCGCCCTCGGGGACGTCGTCGCCCGCCACGAGAGCCTGCGTACCGTCTTCCGCGCGCACGACGGCGTCCCCCACCAGTACGTCCTGCCCGCACCGCCCGCCCCGCTGCTCACCCGCACCGACCGCCCGGCCCAGGAGCTCGTCGGCCACACCTTCGACCTGACCGCCGACATCCCCGTGCACGCCTATCTGCGCGCCGAGGCCCCCGAGGAGCACGTCCTCCTGCTGGTGATGCACCACATCGCCAGCGACGGCTGGTCCCTGCGGCCCCTGTTCCGCGACCTCGCCGAGGCGTACACCGCCCGGCTCGGCGGCGAGGCCCCGGCCTGGGAGCCGCTGCCCGTCCAGTACGCCGACCACACCCTCTGGCAGTACCGGACGCTCGGCGCCGGCACCGATCCGGAGTCCCCGCTCTCCCGGCAGCTGGAGCACTGGCGCCAGGCCCTCGCCGGGCTGCCCGACGAGCTGCCCCTGCCGCTGGACCGGCCCCGCCCGGCCGTCGCGAGCCACCGCGGCGACGTCGTCCCGCTGCGGCTCGACGCCGCACTGCACGCCCGGCTCACCGAGCTGGCCGCCGCGCACGGGGCCACCCTGTTCATGGTGCTCCACGCCGCCTACGCCACCCTCCTGCACCGCTTCGGCGCCGGGGAGGACCTGCCCGTCGGAACCCCGCTGGCCGGCCGCCTGGACCCGGCCCTCGACGACCTCGTCGGCTTCTTCGCCAGCACCCTCGTCCTGCGCACCGACCTCACCGGCCGGCCCACCTTCGCCGAGCTGCTGGACCGCGTCCGCGAGGCCGACCTGGCCGCCTACGCCCACCAGGACGTGCCCTTCGAACGGCTCGTGGAAGAGCTCAACCCGGCCCGCACCCTCTCCCGGCACCCGCTCTTCCAGGTGATGATCGCCTTCGACAACACCGCGGGCGGCGGACCGGAGTTCCCCGGCACCCGAGCCGCCTACGAACCGCTCGGGCTGCCCACCACCGCCTTCGACCTCACCCTCAACCTCTCCGAGCGCCACCACCCGGACGGCGCCCCGGCCGGACTGGAAGGCGGCCTGGAGTACGCCACCGACCTCTTCGACCGCGGCACCGCCGAACGGCTCGCCGACGCCCTGCTGCGGCTGCTCGCCGAGGCCGCCGAGGACCCGCACCGGCCCGTCGCCGCGCTGGACGTGCTCGGCCCGGACGGCCGGGACGCGCTCGCCGCCTGGCACGCCACCGACCGCCCCGGCACCGGCCGGCCGGTGCCCGCCGCCTTCGCCGCGCAGGCCGCCGCGACACCCGGGGACACCGCCCTCGTCTGCGGGGGGACCCGGCTGAGCTACGCCGAACTGGACGCCCGCGCCAACCGCCTCGCCCACGCCCTGACCGCCTCCGGCACCGGCCCCGAGGACGTGGTGGCGCTCGCCCTGCCGCGCTCCGCCGACGCGCTCGTCGCCCTGCTCGCCGTACTCAAGGCCGGTGCGGCCTTCCTGCCGCTGGACGCCGAGTACCCCCGCGAGCGGCTCGCCCATATGCTCTCCGACGCCCGCCCCCGGGCCGTCGTCACCGGTCCCGGCTGGCCGCTGCCCGCCCTGCTCGCGGACCTGCCCGGCACCGCCGTCGTGGACGCCGCCGCCCAGCACGACGCCGCTCTGCCCGCCCACGCGCCCGAGGTGCCCGTGCACCCCGACGGCGCCGCCTACGTGATCTACACCTCCGGCTCCACCGGCCGCCCCAAGGGGGTCGTCGTCCGGCACGGCGGCCTCGCCAACCTGCTCGCCTTCCACCGCGCCGAGACCGTCGCCGCCGCCCGGCAGGGGCATACGGACCGCCGGTTCCGCTTCGTCCAGACCGCCTCGCTGTCCTTCGACACCGCCCTCGAAGGTCTGCTCTGGATGGTCGCCGGACACGAACTCCACCTCCTGGACGACGATGTCCGCCGCGATGCCGAGGCCATCGTCCGCTACGCCGAGCGCAACGCCACCGACGTCATCGACGTCACCCCCGGCCAGGCCGAACGCCTCGTCGAGGAGGGCCTGCTCGACCGTTGCCCGCCCGCCCTGCTCATGGTCGGCGGCGAAGCCCTCGGCCAGAGCCTCTGGGCCGCCCTCACCGCCGCCCCCGGGACCGCCGTACTCAATATGTACGGGCCCACCGAATGCACCGTCGACGCCCTCCACCACCGGCTCTCCGGCGAGCGGCGCCCGCTGATCGGCCGCCCGCTGCCCAACCTCCGCGCCCACGTGCTCGACCAGGGCCTGCGGCCCGTACCGCCCGGCGTCCCCGGCGAGCTGTACCTGTCCGGCGCGGGCCTCGCCCGCGGCTACCTGGGCCGCCCCGCGCTCACCGCCGAGCGGTTCGTCGCCGACCCGTTCACGCCCGGCGCGCGGATGTACCGTACCGGCGACCTCGCGCGGCGCCGCCCCGACGGCACCGTCGAATACCTGGGCCGCACCGACCACCAGGTCAAGGTGCGCGGCTTCCGCATCGAACCGGGCGAGATCGAGGCCGTCCTCGCCGCCCACCCCGACGTGCTCCAGGCCGCCGTACTGCCCCACCACGACGGCGCCGCCGGCACCCGCCTCGCCGCCTACGTGGTCACCCGCACGCCCCTGGACCCGGCCGCGCTGCGCGCCCACGCGGCCGCCACCCTGCCCGAGCACATGGTCCCGGCGGCCTTCGTGCCCCTCGACGTGCTCCCGCTCAACGTCAACGGCAAACTCGACCGCGCCGCCCTGCCCGCCCCCGAGTTCGCGGCGGCCACCGGCGGCCGGGCCGCCCGTACCGCCCACGAGGAGATCCTCGCCGGACTGTTCGGGGAAGTCCTCGGCGCCACCGGACCGGTCTCCGCCGACGACGACTTCTTCGCCCTCGGCGGGCACTCCCTGCTCGCCACCCGCCTGCTCAGCCGTGTCCGCGCCGTCCTCGGCGCCGAACTCGGCATCCGCGACGTCTTCGAGGCGCCGACCGTCGCCGGGCTGGTCCGCCGGCTCGACGGCGCCACCGCCCGGCTCGCCCTGACCGCCGGTGAGCGCCCCGAGCGGCTGCCGCTGTCCTTCGCCCAGCAGCGGCTCTGGATGATCGACCGGATGGAAGGGCCCAGCGCCCTCTACAACATGCCGCTCGCGCTGCGCCTGACCGGCCCGCTCGACGCGGACGCCCTGGAGACCGCCCTCGGGGACCTCGCCGCCCGGCACGAGATCCTGCGCACCGTCATCGCCGAGCAGGACGGCGAGCCGCGCCAGCTGATCCTCCCCGCCGCCGCACTGCCCTTCGTACGCCGCGACTGCGCGCCGGAAGCCGTGGACGGCGAGGTGGACCGGGCCTCACGGGAGCCCTTCGACCTGGCCGCCGAACCGCCCGTCCGGGCCACCCTGCTGCGGGTCTCCGCCGAGGAGCACGTCCTCGTCCTCGCCCTGCACCACATCGTCGGCGACGGCTGGTCCATGGGCCCGCTGCTGCGCGACCTCACCGACGCCTACACCGCCCGCCGCGAGGGCTCCGCCCCGGCGTGGCAGCCGCTGCCCGTGCAGTACGCCGACTACGCGCTCTGGCAGCGCGCCCTGCTCGGCGACGAGGCCGACCCCGACAGCCTCGCCGCCCGCCAGCTCGCCTACTGGCGCGACACCCTGGCCGGGCTGCCCGAGGAGCTGGCCCTCCCCGTCGACCGGCCCCGCGGCACCCGCGCCGACCACCGGGGCGACCGGGTCGCCCTGCCGATCGACGCCGCCCTCCACCGGGCCCTGACCGGGCTGGCCCGCGACCACCGCGTCACCCTGTTCATGACCTTCCAGGCGGCCCTGGCCGCGCTGCTGACCCGGCTCGGCGCCGGGACCGACGTACCCATCGGCTCGGTGGTGGCGGGGCGTTCGGACGAGGCGCTGGACGACCTGGTCGGCTTCTTCGTCAACACCCTCGTGCTGCGCACCGACACCTCCGGGGACCCCACCTTCGCCGAACTCCTGGGCCGCGTAAGGGAGACGGGCCTCGGGGCCTACGCCCATCAGGACGTGCCCTTCGAGCGGCTGGTCGAAGAGCTCAACCCGGCCCGCTCACTGGCCCGGCACCCGCTCTTCCAGGTGGCGATGGTCCTCCAGTCCAACTCCGGCGGCGAACCGGGGCTGTCCGGGCTGGACGCCGAGGCGCTGCCAGCCGACACCGGGGTCGCCAAATTCGATCTCAATGTCACCCTGGAGGAGTTCTTCGGCCCCGACGGGGAGCCCGCCGGACTGGACTGCGCCATCGACTTCGCCACCGACCTCTTCGACCGCGAGACCGTCGAGGCCGTCGCCGCCCGCTTCGGCCGGCTGCTCACCGCGATGACCGAGGACCCCGCGCAGGGGATCGGCCGCGCCGACCTGCTGGCCGAGGGCGAGCGCGCCGCACTGCTCGGCGGCCACCGGCCGCTCCCGGCCGGACTGCCCCTGGTCCCGGCCGCCTTCGCCGCCCAGGCCGCCGCCACCCCGGACGCCATCGCCCTCGTGTCCGGCGCCACCCGGCTGACCTACGCCGAGCTGGACGCCCGCGCCGCCCGGCTCGCCCACGGCCTGCGGGAGGCCGGTATCGGCCCCGAGGACCTGGTCGCCCTGGCCCTGGCCCGCTCGGCGGAGACGGTGGTCTCCCAGCTCGCCGTCCTCCGCACCGGCGCGGCCTTCCTGCCGCTGGACGCCGCGTACCCGCCGGAGCGCACCGCCCACATGCTGGCCGACGCCCGCCCGGCCGCCGTCCTCACCCACGCCGACTGGCCGCTGCCCGAGGTCGTGGACGGGCTCGCCGGGGCCACCGTCCTGGACGCCGGCGAGCGGACCTGGGCCGACCGCCCCACCGACACCCCGCCCTGCCCCGCCGGACCCTCCCACGCCGCCTACGTGATCTACACCTCCGGCTCCACCGGACGGCCCAAGGGCGTCGTCGTCAGCCACGGCGCGATCGCCGGACTGCTCGCCGCCCACCGCGCCGAGACCTTCGGCGAGCCCGAGCGCGCCCACGGCCGGCTGCGCGCCGCGCTGACCGCCTCGCTCTGCTTCGACGCCTCCTGGAACGGCCTGCTGTGGATGGTCGCGGGCCACGAACTGCACCTGATCGACGAGGACCTGCGCCGCGACCCCGCCGCCCTGGCCCGCCACCTGCGCACCACCGGTGTCGACGCGGTGCAGTTCACCCCCACCTACGCCGAACAGCTCATCGAGGAGGGCCTGTTGGAGGAGCCCGCCCCGCGCGTGGTGCTCCTCGGCGGCGAAGCCGTCGGCCAGAGCCTCTGGGACCGGCTGCGCACCGCCCCGGCCACCACCGGCCACAACCTCTACGGCCCCACCGAATGCACCGTCGACACCCTGCTCCAGGCGTTCGCGGACACCGAACGCCCCACCCTCGGCCACCCCGTGCTCGGCACCCGCGCCCATGTCCTGGACGCCCACCTCAACCCCGTCCCCGCCGGGGTGCCCGGCGAGCTGTACCTGTCCGGCGACAGCCTGGCCCGCGGCTACCTCGGACGGCCCGCGCTCACCGCCGAGCGGTTCGTCGCCGACCCGTTCACGCCCGGCGCGCGGATGTACCGTACCGGCGACCTGGTCCGCCGCCACCGCGACGGCCGGATCGACTACCTGGGCCGCACCGACCACCAGGTGAAGATCCGCGGCTTCCGCGTCGAACCCGGCGAGATCGAGGAGGTGCTGACCGGGCACCCCGCCGTCCGGCAGGCCGTGGTCACCGCGCACGAGAGCGCGGACGGCGACCGCCGCCTCGTCGCCCACTGCGCGGTCACCGCACCCAGCCCCGAACTCGCGCTGGAAGTACGCCGGTTCGCGGCGGAAGCGCTGCCCGCCCATATGGTCCCCTCGGCGGTCGTCACCCTGGACGCGCTGCCGCTGACCGGCAGCGGCAAGGTGGACCGGCGGGCCCTCCCGGCCCCCGACTTCCAGCTCTTCGCCGGCGGCCGCGCCGCCCGCACCGCCCGCGAGGAACTGCTCGCCGGTCTCTTCGGTGAGGTGCTGGGCATGAGCGGACCGCCCTCGGTCGACGACGACTTCTTCGCCCTTGGCGGGCACTCCCTGCTCGCCATGCAGCTGGTCAGCCGGGTCCGTACGGTGTTCGCGGCCGAGATCGCCGTCCGCGACGTCTTCGAGGCCCCGACCGTCGCCGGTCTCGTCCAGCGGCTCGACGGGGCCGGGGCCCGGCTCGCCCTGACCGCCGGGGAGCGCCCCGAACTCCTGCCGCTGTCCTTCGCCCAGCAGCGCCTCTGGCTGATCGACCGGATGGAGGGCCCCAGCGCCCTCTACAACCTCCCGCTCGCCCTGCGCGTCACCGGCCCGCTCGACGCGGACGCCCTGGAGGCCGCCCTCGGGGACCTGGTCGCCCGCCACGAGATCCTGCGCACCCTGACCGGCGAGCGGGACGGCGAACCCCGGCAGCGGATCCTCCCGCCCGCCGAGGCCCGCGTCCCCTTCGAGCGCCGCACCTGCGCCCCCGCCGACACGGCGGCCACCCTGGCCGAATGCACCGCGATCCCCTTCGACCTGGCCACCGAACTGCCCGTCCGGGCGCACCTGTTCGCGCTCGCCCCCGAGGAGCACCTGCTCGTCCTCGTCCTGCACCACATCGCCGGTGACGGCTGGTCCATGGACCCGCTGCTGCGCGACCTGTCCACCGCCTACGCCGCCCGCCGCGAGGGCACGGCCCCCGCCTGGCAGCCGCTGCCGGTGCAGTACGCCGACTACGCGCTCTGGCAGCGCGCCCTGCTCGGCGAGGAGGCCGACCCCGACAGCCTCGCCGCCGGGCAGCTCGCCCACTGGCGGACCGCCCTGGCCGGGCTGCCCGAGGAACTGTCCCTGCCCGTCGACCGGCCCCGCCGCGCCGACAGCGGCCACCGGGGCGACCGCGTGGTCCTGCCGCTCGGCGCCGACCTCCACCGCGCGCTCGTCACGCTGTCCCGCGAGCACCGGGTCACCCTGTTCATGACCCTGCACGCCGGACTCGCCGCGCTGCTGACCCGGCTCGGCGCCGGGACCGACGTACCCATCGGCTCGGTGGTGGCGGGGCGTTCGGACGAGGCGCTGGACGACCTGGTGGGCTTCTTCGTCAACACCCTGGTCCTGCGCACCGACACCTCCGGGGACCCCACCTTCGCCGAACTCCTGCACCGGGTCCGGGAGACACAACTCGACGCGCACGCCCACCAGGACGTGCCCTTCGAGCGGCTGGTCGAAGAGCTCAACCCGGCCCGCTCACTGGCCCGGCACCCGCTCTTCCAGGTGATGCTGATGCTCCAGGGCACCGCCCGGGCCGGCGCCGCCGACGCCTCCGGCGGAGCGCCGCTCGACCTGGCCGGGCTGCCCGCCGCCGTCGAACCCGTCGGCGGACACGTCGCCAAGTTCGACCTCTCCGTGGCCATGGGCGAGTCCTTCGACGCCGACGGCGCGCCCGCCGGGCTGGAGTGCGCGATCGACTTCGCCACCGACCTCTTCGACCGCGAGACCGTCGCCTCCCTGGCGGTCCGGCTCGGCCGGCTGCTGACCGCGGCCGCCGCCCGGCCCGATCTGCCCATCGGCCGCGCCGACCTGCTCTCCGCCGAGGAGCACGCCGGACTCCTGCCCGCCGCCCAGGCGTTGCCGCCGGCCGTGCCCCTGCTGGCCGAAGCCTTCGCCGCCCAGGTGGCCCGTACCCCCGACGCGACCGCCCTCGTCCACGGGGACACCCGGCTCGGCTTCGCCGAACTGGACGCCCGTGCCGAGGAGCTGGCCCGCCGCCTGACCGCCGCGGGCGCCGGACCGGAGTCCGTGGTCGCCCTCGCCCTGCCGCGCTCCGCGGAGAGCGTGATCGCCCTGCTCGCCGTGCTCAAGGCGGGGGCCGCCTCGCTCCCGCTGGACGCCGAGTACCCGGCCGAGCGCACCGCCGCCATGCTCGCCGACGCCGCGCCCGCGCTGGCCGTGACCGCCGAGGGCTGGCCTCTGCCCGGACTGCTCACCGGGATGACCGTACTGTCCGCCGTCCCCGCGGAGGATGCGGCTCCGGCCGACGCACCGGCACGCGCCACCGCCACCGCCTCCGACGCCGCCTACGTGATCTACACCTCCGGCTCCACCGGCCGCCCCAAGGGCGTGGTGGTGAGCCAGGGTGCGATCGCCGCGCTGCTCGCCTCGCACCGCTCCCCGGACGGGCCGGTCGGCGCGACCGGAGCCGCGTACGGCCGCCGGAGGTTCGCGCTCACCGCCTCGCTCTGCTTCGACGCCTCCTGGGACGGCCTGCTCTGGCTGATCGCCGGACACGAGCTGCACCTGATCGGCGACGAGGTCCGCCGCGACGCCGCCGCCCTCGTCCGGCACGTCCGGACGCACTCCCTCGACGTCCTGGAGGTCACCCCCTCCTACGCCGAACAGCTCATCGAGGAGGGCCTGTTGGCGGAGCCCGCCCCGCGCGTGGTGCTCCTCGGCGGCGAGGCCGTCGGCCAGAGCCTCTGGGACCGGCTGCGCGCGGCCCCCGCCACCACCGCCCACAACCTCTACGGCCCGACCGAGTCCACCGTCGACGCGCTCACCCAGCCCTTCGCCGCCACCGGGCGTCCCGCCCTCGGCCGCCCCGTGCTCGGCACCCGCGCCCATGTCCTGGACGCGCACCTGAACCCGGTGCCCGCGGGGGTCCCGGGCGAGCTGTACCTGTCCGGTGCCGGACTCGCCCGTGGCTACCTGGGACGGCCCGCGCTCACCGCCGAACGGTTCGTCGCCGACCCGTTCACGCCGGGCGCGCGGATGTACCGTACGGGCGACCTGGTCCGCCGCACCCGGGACGGCGGGCTCGACTACCTGGGCCGCACCGACCACCAGGTCAAGATCCGCGGCTTCCGCATCGAACCCGGCGAGATCGAGCACGTCCTGACCCGCCACCCCCGCGTGCAGTCCGCCGTTGTCACCGTCCACGAGGACACCGCCACCGGCCCCCGGCTGATCGCCCACGTGGTCGCGGACGGCCCGCTCGACCCGGCCGAGCTGCGCTCCTTCGCGGCCGAATCCCTGCCGGGCTACATGCTCCCCGCCGCCGTCGTCCCGCTGGACGCCTTCCCGCTGACCCCGAGCGGCAAGACCGACCGGCGCGCCCTCCCGCTCCCCGACCTGGGCTCGGCGGGTGCCGGCCGGGCCCCCGCCACCCCACAGGAGGAACTGCTCTGCGGCCTCTTCGCGGAGGTGCTGGGGCTGCCCGCCCCGGTCTGCGCCGACGAGGGCTTCTTCGACCTCGGCGGCCACTCCCTGCTCGCGATGAAGCTGCTCGGCCGCATCCGCACCGCCCTCGGCGCCGACCTCGGGATGCGGGCCCTCTTCGAAGCCCCCACCCCGGCGGCGCTGGCCCGCCGCCTGGACCCGTACGCGGACACCGCCGCGCAGGACTCCCGCGGCTCCCTGGACGTCCTGCTGCCGCTGCGCCCCGGCGGCACCGCCGACCCGCTGTTCTGCGTCCACCCCGCCGCCGGCATCAGCTGGGTCTACTCCGGGCTGCTGCGCCACCTCGGCCCGGACCGCCCGGTCCACGGCCTCCAGGCCCGGGGGCTGCGCGGCGGCTCCCCGTCCTCCGTCACCGAGATCGCGGAGGACTACGTACGGCAGATCCGCGCGGTCCAGCCCGAGGGGCCGTACCACCTGCTCGGCTGGTCCTTCGGCGCGGTCGTCGCCCAGGCCATGGCCGTCGCCCTCCAGGCCGAGGGCCAGGAGGTGGCGCTGCTCGCCCTGCTCGACGGACTGCCCGCCGACCCCGACCGCTACGCGGCCGACGGCCCGGCGGCCGCCGACGAGCCGGCCGACACCCTCGCCGAACTGCTCGCCTCCCTCGGCCTCGACCCGGCCGCCGACCGCGGGCCGGCCGGTCTCACCGCCCTGCTGGGCGAGGCCGCCGGGGTCCTCCCCGACGTCTTCGACCAGCACCGCAAGCTGATGGCCGAGCACGTGCCCGACCGCTACCGGGGGGACGCCGTCTTCTTCGGCGCCACCCTCGACAAGCCCGACGGCTGGCCCTTCGGGGCGGCCTGGCACCCGTACGTCGACGGCCGCGTCGAGGAGCACCGCATCACCTGCACGCACGGCGCCATGACGCAGCCGGAGCCCGTCGCACGGATCGCCGCCGTGCTGGCCCAGAAGCTTGGAGAGTGACCCGCCATGACCACAGCCCCCGTCAAGCCGCCCTCACCCCCGGTGGGGGACGCGCCGCAGCGGACCCGGTGGGGTCTGTGGGCGCAGGCCAACTTCCGCCGGCTCTGGATCGGTGAGACCACCAGCGGCCTCGGGACCGCCGTCGGCAACGTGGCGCTCGCCCTGGTGGCCGTGGTCACCCTGGAGGCGTCCCCGTTCATGGTCGGCGTGCTGACCGCCTCCGCCTGGGTGCCCTGGCTCTTCCTCGGGCTGCTGGCCGGTGCCTGGGTGGACCGCTGGCCCCGGCTCAAGGTGATGCTGGTGTGCGACCTGTTGCTGCTGGTGCTGTTCGGCAGTGTCCCGGTGGCGGGCTGGCTGGGGCTGCTGACCATGGCCCAGCTGGTGGGCGTGGCGCTGCTGGCCGGCGCGGTGAAGGTGTTCCTGTCCACCGCGAACAGTGCGGTCCTCCCGGCGCTGGTCGCCAAGGAGGACCTGCTGGAGGCCAACGTCAAGCTCCGCTCCGGGGACGCGGCCGCGGAGATCGCCGGACCGGGCCTGGCGGGCCTGATCTCCCAGGCGTTCGGCGCCGTCACCGGCCTGCTCGTGGACGCCCTCACCTACCTGGTGGCGGCGCTGTGCGTGGGCCGGATCCGGGTGGAGGAGAAGCCGCCGCCGGTCTCCGCCCGCCGCGGGATCCTGCGGGAGATCAAGGAAGGCGTCCGCTTCCTGGTGCACGACCCGTACCTGCGTACGCTGGCCGGTTTCGCGGCGGTCGGCAACCTCGGGCTCAACGGCATCCAGGCCGTGCAGACGATCTTCCTGGTGCGCAGCGTCGGTGTGACGCCCGGCGGGATCGGCATGGTCTTCGCGGTGGTCTCGGTCGGCGGTCTGGCCGGGGCCGCCCTGGCCGGGCGGATCGCCCGCCGGTTCGGCACGGCGCGCGGGCTGCTGCTCTGCGAGCTGGTCGGCGCCCCGTTCATCCTGCTGCTGCCGATGGCGGGGGAGCGGCTGCCGCTGGCGGTGAGCGCGGTGGCCTGGTCGGTGGCCGTCTGCGGGGTCATCGCGGGGAACGTCATCGCCGGGAGCTTCTACCAGGCGTACTGCCCGCCGGAGATGATCGGCCGGATCCGGGCCAGCGCCTCGACGGTCAATTTCAGCGCGATCCCGGTGGGGGCGCTGCTCGGCGGCTGGCTGGGCGGGGTCCTCGGGGCCCGCACCACGCTGTGGATCATGGCGTGCGTGCTGCTCTCGGCGGGTGCGGTCCTGCTGGCGAGCCCGCTGCGGCGGCTGCGGAACTTCCCGGAGCGGCCGGGGGCGCTCTGACTCCGGACCGGCCGGGGGTCCTCCGACCTCGGACCCCGGGCGACGGCCCCGTCAACGCCCTGGTCGATGCCCGGATCAACGCCCCGATCAACGCGGCCGGTCGACGCACGGTGCTCGTGCGTCGATCGGCTGTTGAACGTGCCTTGCCATGCTCCTCCCATCAGCCCGGAACGCCCCGAACACCCGGGGAAACTCCGGAAGACACCTCAGGGAGCAGTCATGGCGAAGCACGCGAACCACACCACCGGCACCCGCGTCGCCCTGGCCCTCGCCGGTCTCGGCCTCGGCACCCTGATCGCCCTGGGCGCGGCCGGCGCGGCGATGGCCGACGGCACCGGCGCCGGACAGGGTGCCGGACAGGGCGGCGGGACCGTGGGCACCACCCAGGCCACGGTGCCCACGCCGACCCCCACCCCGTCCGACGACAAGGACTGGAACAGCACCGGCTCCTGAACCGCCCTCAGGCTTCCCGCCCCCCGCAGCGCCCCGCCGCCGAGGCGTGTTCCTCCAGCAGCCCGGCCACCTCGGCCGCCTCCGGCAGCCCCAGGCGCGCGAAGATCTCGTACGCCTGCCGCAGCCGCGACCGCGCCTCCTCCTCGCGCCCGAGGTCGGCCAGCGAACGGCCCAGGACCACCAGCGCCTGCGCCTGGTCCCGTTCCGCCCCCAGCTCCTCGCACAGCGCCAGCGCCTGACCGGCGTGGTCCAGGGCCTCGTCCGCCCGGCCGAGAGAGCGCAGACTGTCCGCCAGCCGGTAGCGCGCGTGCGCGGCCCGGTCCCGCAGACCGGCCCCCGTCGCCACCGTCAGGCACTCCCGGAACCAGGTCACCGCCTCCGCGTGCCGCCCGAGCCCGTGCAGCGCGAGGCCCAGGACGTACAGGGTGTACGCCCGCCCCGGATCGTCCTGCCGGGTCCGCAGTTCCGCGAGTACCGCGTGGCAGATCTCCACCGCCTCGTCGGCGCGCCCGCTCCGCACCCGGGCCAGCGCCGCGTTCACGGTGGTCACCAGGGCGCCCGAGCGGTGCCCCAGCGCGTTGGCCAGGACCAGTGCCTCGTCGTAGTGGTCGACGGCCTCGTCGTAGCGGCTGAGGAACTGGCAGATGAGCCCTAGGTCGTTGAGCGCCTGGCGGAGGATCACCGTGTCACCGGCGGCCCGCGCCGCGCACACCGCCTGCCGGGAGGCCGCCTCCGCCGCCTCCAGCCGGGTCGCCGCCAGGGCCACGTTCCCGCGCAGGAAGTGCGCCCGTCCGGCGGCCCGCAGATCACCGTGGACGGCGGCCGCCTCGGCCAGCGCGTCGGCGGTGGCAGCGAGTTGGCGGCTCGGCGGGGTGAGTACGAAGGGGGTGAGCGCGATCAGCAGATCGATCGCGGCCCGCAGCGCCGTCCCGGCCGCACCGCCCTCCCCGGCCGCACCACCCTCCCCGTTCGCACCGCCCGCACCGTCCGTCCCCGCCGCGCAGCCGCCGGAGGCGCCCGTACCGGAGGCGCCCGTACCGGCGTCGGCGGCGACCTGGGCCGCCAGGGCCACCGCACCCGCGCGTTCCGCCGCCGTCCACTCCCGGGCCGCGTCCCACCCGGCCAGGGCCACGCCGGGGGAGCGGGCCGGGCCGAGGGCGCCAGCCGCCGGATCGCCCGGCACCGCGTGCTGGAAGGCCGTACAGGCCGTGGCCAGCAGATGGTCCAGCAGCCGGTCGCGGGCGGCCAGCGCCTCCCCGCTCTCCGCCGCGACCCCGGCCGCCGCGCAGGAGCCCGCCGGGCCGGCGCCCTCCACCGGCCGCCGCCGCGCGAACACGCGCAGCAGGTCGTGGTAGCGGTAGCGGCCGGGGAACGGCGACTCCACCATGGCCACGTCCACCAGGGCCTCCAGCAGGTCCTCCGCGTCGTACTCGTCGAGGTCGAGCAGCGCCGCGGCCGCGGGCAGGCCGATGTCCGGGCCGTCCACCGAGGCGACCAGCCGGAAGGCGCGGGCCTGGTCGGCGGTGAGCTGGCGGTAGCTCAGCTCGAAGGCGGCCGCCACCGCGAGGTCCCCGATACGCAGTTCGTCGATCCGCCGCCGCTCCACCTGGAGCCGGCGGCTGAGGGTCTCCACCGTCCAGCGGGGCCGGGCCGCGAGCCGCGCCGCGACGATCCGCACCGCCAGCGGCAGATGCCCGCAGGCCACCACCAGCTCCCGCGCCGCCTCCGGCTCGGCGGCCGTGCGCTCGGCGCCGATGGTGCGGGCGAGCAGGTCCAGGGCCTCGGCGGGCTGGAACACGTCCAGGTCCACCCGCACCGTGGCGGGCAGCCCGGCCGGGCGGGTCCGCCCGGTGGTGAGCACGGCGCAGCCGAAGGCCCCCGGGAGCAGGGGCCGGATCTGCGCCGCGTCCTTGGCGTTGTCCAGGACGACGAGCAGCCGCCGGCCGTCCACCACGGAGCGGAACAGCGCCGAGCGCGCGTCCAGCCCGTCCGGTACGGCGTCCCCGGGCACGCCGAGCGCCACCAGGAAGCCGCTGAGCACCGCTTCCGGGTCGGCCGGGACGGGGTCGGAGCCGCGCAGGTCCACGTACAGCTGCCCGTCCGGGTAGGTGTCCCGGACGCGGTGGGCCACGTGCAGCGCGAGGGCGGTCTTGCCGACGCCGCCCATGCCGACCACGGTGGCGATGACCAGCGCCCGGGCCGAGCCGGCCGCCAGGGTCTCGTGCAGGACCCGTACGGGCGCGGTACGGCCGGTGAAGTCGGCCGCATCGGGCGGGAGCTGGGCCGGTCTCGGCGGGGCGGGCGCCGGTCTGGACGGCTCGCCGCCCTCGCCGCCCCCGCGGTCCTCCCGCCGGTCCGGTCCCGCGGCCCGCGCGCCGGGTCCGCTCCCGGGGGCGGTGTCCTGCGGAGGCTCGGCCCGTCGCCGGGCCGCCTCCGAAGTCCCCTTCTGGTCGCCCTTGTCGGAGCTGTCGGCGGCCATCGGGGCAGCCAGTTCCGGATCGCTCTCCAGGATCCTCCGGTGCAGCCGGTCCAGCTCCGGGCCGGGCGGTACGCCGAGTTCCGCCAGGAACAGCTGCCGCACCCCGCGGTACACGGCGAGCGCGTCGGCCTGCCGTCCCGCCTGGTACAGCGCGCGCATCAGCAGCCCGTACGCCCGCTCGTGCAGGGGGTGTTCGGTAGTGAGCGCGGTCAGCTCCGGGATGCAGCGCGAATGCCGGCCGAGGGTCAGGTCCAGCCCGATCCGCTCCTCCAGCAGGGTCAGCCGCAGCTCCTCCAGCCGCTGCCGGTGCCGTTCCGCGAAGGGGCCGGGAATACCGGCCAGCGGCTCGCCCTGCCACAGCGCCAGCGCCTGGTTCAACAGGTCCCGGGCACACAGTGGTTCGGTGCGCGCGAGACGTTCCGCCTCGGCTGCCAGGGCCTCCGCCTGCGCGGAGTCCACGGCGAGCTTCGGCAGCACCAGCCGGTAGCCGTCGCCCATCGACACGAGCACGCTGGAGGGCGCCTTCCCGGCCACCTCGCCCTCCGCGCCCTTCCCTCCCGCGTCGAGCACCTTGCGCCAACGCCAGGCGTAGGTGCGTACGGTGGTCATCGCCGCGCCCGGCGGCTCCTCGCCCCACAGCGCGGCGATGAGATCGGTCGCGCTCGCCGCGTATCCGGGCCTGAGCAGCAGGACCGCCAGCATCGCCTGCTGCTGCGGGCTACCGATCTTGAGCGCGTCGGCGCCCCGGTGAGCCTGCATCAGACCGAGTAACGAGAAACGGAGATCGCCCAAGTCCTGCCCCCAGCCCCCAGAACAAGTGCCCGCCCCGTTCGCGCACATGTCTAAATTTGTGTCACCTTTTAACCACAGCGTCGTACCCCGTGTCGAGAGTCCGTTGAGCCTGTGGTGATCAGGTGTTGAACCCTGCCGTACAGAATCGCCGTGCCGCGGGCACGCCGGACACGGTCCGGTGCCGCCAGCCCGCCCCCCTCGGCCGCCGCGGCGCCGGGCCTGACCATACATTCGGAGGCGGACGTCCGTGAACACCGCACTGCTGTACCGGCTGCTCGACCTCGACCCGGGCGCCGGTCCGGCCGAACTGCTCCACCGCTCCCGGGCCGGCCGCCACCTGCCCCATCTCGTACTCTCGGCGCTGCACCGCGACGGCGTCCGGATGGGCGGCCCCGCCCGCGCCGAGCTGGGCCGCGCCCGCGACCGCGCCGCCCACTACGCCCGCCTCGCCGCCGAACTGGGCTGCTGTACGGGCGTCCGCGCCATCGGGAGCCTCCCGCTGGCCGGGCACTACCCGGCCGGGCTGCTCCGCCCGGTCGGCACCCTCGACCTCGTCGCCCCCGACGAGGCCGCCCTGTGGCAGGCGGTGGTCCGCCTGGTCACCGACCATCCCGTGGAGCACATCGACGTCTCCCTGCTCGGCGAGCGCCCGCACCACACCTCCGTCACCGTGCACTGGCCCGCCGAGGACCCCCTCGCCGACCCCTGGTACCGCGTCCACCTCAGCACCGCCGCCCTGCCCGGCGACGGCCGCGCGGTGCCCGTACGGCCGTACCTGGTCGCGGAGGAGCCCGTGGAATGCCTGATCGCCCTGGCCGAGGCCCACCTCCGCCGCCCCGCGCTGCCGCCCGCCCCGCTCACCGTCCTCGACCTCGCGGGCCTGACCGCCGCCCCCTTCGAGCCCGCGGAGACCGCGGCCGTCCTCGCCGCCTACCGGCTGGCGCCCGAGGCGGCCGTCCTCCTCGACCACGCCGCCGCGCACCTCCCCCTCGGCCCGCTCGCCGCCGTACGGGACGCCCTCGCCCCGGAGCTGGCCCCCGAGCACCGCCGCCGCACCGCGGCCGCCCCCGCCCGGCGTCTGCCCACCCGCCGCGGCACGCTGCTGCGCCGTACGGTCATCCGCCACACCTGGGACACGGCCCGCCTCCTCACCCCCACCCCGGACACCCACCTGCTGCTCACCCCGGTCGCGGACTACCTCCTCCCCCCGACCCCGGCCACCCCCACCACCCGCACGGCAGCCCTGAACGCCTTGCACCACTGGGACACCTTGTGCTGATCCCGCCGTCCGGCCGCTAGCCGCGCCAGATGCGTTCGTATGCCTCGCGGTAGCCGGGTGGGTTCCAGGACGTGGTGTCGGCGCTGTTCTTGGCCGTGGCCACGTGGACGGGGGCGACGTAGTCGCTGGCCGGGCGGTTCGCGAAGGCGCGGTTGAACTCGTCGGTGATCTGCCAGCCCTGCTGCGACAGGGGTTCCGGCACGGTGGCGGACTGGTACTGGTCGCCGTTGATGCGCTGGAAGGCCGACGGGTCGCCGTCCCCGGCGCCGATGTTGAAGGGCGGCCCCGCCCCGGGCCTGCCCGCCGCCCGCAGGGCCGGGGCCGCGTCGGCGAAGTAGAGGTCGTTGATGGCGACCGAGTCCGTCCACTTCGCGCCGAAGCGGGACAGCAGGGAGGAGACCTCCTGCGCCGTGCGCTGGCTGGCGTCCGGGATGGGGATGTTCGCGTACGCCAGCAGGGACACCCCGGGGCAGTCGGCCAGCCGGCGGCGGATCAGCTCGGCCTTGGAGCGGGCGAAGGGGATCGAGTCGTCGGTGAAGAGCACCGCCCCCGACCGGCCGCCGGAGCGGGCGATCACCCAGTCCGCGCTGATCCGCGCCACCTCCGCCACCTTCGTGGTGACGTTGGTGAACAGCGGCGGGTCCGCGCTCGGGCCGGGCGCGTCGACCGCGTGCCAGCCGACGAGCGGGATGCCCGCCGCCCGCGCTCCCGCCACCTGCTGCGCCGTCAGGCGGGGGTCGAAGCCGCCGATGACGATGCCCGAGGGCCGGAGTGCGACGGCCTGGCCCATCGCGGCCTGGATACCCGCCGGGCTGCCCTGACCGTCGATCACCCGGACCTGCCAGCCGATCGTCCGGGCCGCCTCCCGCACCCCCTGCGCCACCCCGGCCACCCCCGGGTTGGTCATGGTCTGCGCGACGTAGACCAGGGTCTTGCCGGGCACCGCGGCGGGGCCGGTCGTGGGCCCGTTCCACGCGGTGTCGGTGCGCTCGGCCCGCGCCACGGCCGCCTGGGCCTCCCGCAGGACGGCCGGGCAGCCGGCCGCAGCGGGGGCGGTCGCGCCCGGCGGCCCGTCGCCGCTGCCGCCACCGCAGCCGGTGACGGCGGCCGCCGCGAGCAGGACCGTGGCCATGAGGGCGGTCGTACGGTGGGGGTACACGGTGCTCCCGGAGGCTGGTGGGTACGGCGGTGGGCGGATCAGGCCGGGGGTGCGCTCCCCTTCGCCGGCGGGCCCGCCCGCCCGCCCGGGAACGCTCCGGCCGCGCCCGTACGCAGCCGCCTGCGGGCCGAGTAGCCGGCCAGGCCGACCGCGATGAGCAGGGTGGCGCCGTTGAACAGCGGGGTGGCCCAGAACTGCGCGCCGAGCTGGCCGATCCCGGCCAGCCCCACGGCCAGCACGGTGACCGCCACCAGCGTGCCGAGCGCGTTGACGCGGCCCGGCCGGATGGCGGTGGAGCCGAGCAGCGCGCCGACGAAGGCGGGCAGCAGGTAGTCCAGCCCCACGCTCGGGTTGCCGGTCTGCTGCTGCGCCGCGAGGAGGACCCCGGCGAAGCCGACCACCAGCCCGGAGCCGGCGAAGGCGTACACGGAGTACCGGTGGGTGGGGATGCCGAGGATCGCGGCGGCGCGCGGGTTGGAGCCGATGACGTAGACGTACCGGCCGAACGGCAGCCGCTCCAGGACCACCCACAGCAGGACCACGAGCGCGAGGACGTAGAAGGCGGGCAGGGGCAGCCCGAGGAGGCGGGAGTCGTACAGACCGGGGAAGGCGGCCGGGAGGCCGTCCGGGCCGGGCACGATCCGGCCGCCGTCGGTGATCCAGCCGCTGACCGCGTACATCATGCTGCCGGTGCCGAGCGTGGCGATGAAGGAGTCGATCCGGGCGAATTCCACGATCACGCCGTTCACCACCCCGGCCAGCCCGCCGCCCAGCACCACCGCGAGGCAGGCCCACGGCCAGGGCCAGCCCGCCTCCACGACGAGGTACATGACCATGACGTGCGCCAGGCCCAGCGCGTACCCCAGGGACAGGTCGAAGCGGCCCGCGGCGATGGGCAGGGTGGCGGCCAGGGCCAGCAGGGCGGGGACGGACTGGTTGGAGAGGATCGCGGAGACGTTGTCCAGGGTGGGGAAGGTGGCCGGCAGCAGCAGGGAGAAGACCAGGAAGAGCAGGACGGTGAGCGCCAGCAGGCCGTAGGTGCCGACGGGATGCCCGTGGCCCGGCAGGGAGCGGCGGCGGGTGGACGGGGGCGTCACCGGCCGGTGGGGTTTCCGGTGATGGCGGGCAGGGCGGAGGCGGTCCGGGTGAGGGCGGCGACGCTCAGCTCCGGGCCCGCCAGCTCGGCCCGTACCGTCCCGCGGCCGAAGACCAGGGCCCGGTGGCAGAGCCCGGCGACCTCCTCGAAGTCGGTGGAGACCAGCAGCACGGCGAGACCCGCGTGGGCCGCCTCCTCGATGATCCGGTGGACGGCCGCCTTGGCACCCACGTCCACGCTGGCCGTCGGCTCCTCCAGGATCAGCAGGCGCAGCGGCCCGTGCAGCCACCGGCCGACCACCACCTTCTGCTGGTTGCCGCCGGACAGGGTGGCGAGCGGGACCTCGCTGTCGGGCGGACGCACCGCGAAGCGCGCGATCAGGGCGGCGGCCTCGGCGCGCTCGCGGCGCGGACCGGTCCACCGCCAGGCGGGGACACCGGTGGCCCGGGGATTGGCCAGCAGGTTCTCCCGCACGGTCAGCCCCGCGGCGCAGCCCTCCTCCTGACGGTCGCCCGGTACGAGGCCCACCCCGCGCCCGAGGGCCGCGGCGACGGTACGCGGCCGGTACGGTCGCCCGTCCAGCAGGATCCGGCCGCCGAGCAGGGGCAGCGCCCCGGCGAGGGCGCGGCCCAGCTGCTGGTGGCCCGCGCCCGTCAGGCCCACCATGCCGACGATCTCGCCCGCGCGCAGCTCCAGGCCGACGGGCGCGGTGCGCTCGGTGGCGACCCCGTCGAGGCTGAGCACCACCGGACGCGGAGGGCCGGACGCGGGCGCGGCGGTCGCGGGTGCGGCGGTCGCGGGGCGGCGGCGCTCCGGTTCGCGGCCCACGATGTCGCGCACCAGGCGGTCGGCCGGGTACTCCGCGAGCGGGCCCCCGCTGACGACGCAGCCGTCGCGGAGCACGGCGAAGCGGTCGGCGACGGCGTACACCTCGTCCAGGCGGTGGCTGACGTAGAGGATGCCGTGCCCCCGGTCGCGCAGGGTGTGCAGGACGCCGAAGAGCCGCGCGCAGTCCGCGGCGGGCAGGGTGGCGGTCGGCTCGTCGAGTACGAACAGCTCCGCGCGCCGGGCCAGCGCGCGGGCGATGGCGACGAGGGAGCGCTCGGCGGGGGCGAGGTCCGCGACCCGGCTGCCGGGGTCCAGATGCCCGGCGACGGTGTCCAGGGCCTCGGCGCAGCGCTCGCGGGTGCGCCGCCAGGAGATCAGTCCGCGGCGGCGCGGATAGCCGGTGCCCAGGGCGATGTTCTCGGCGACGGTCATCCAGTCGACGAGGGCGAGGTCCTGGTGGATGAAGGACATCCGCCGCGAGGCGGCCTCGGATCCGAGCGGGTGCCCGGCCACGGTGACCTCGCCCGCGTCGGCCCGGTGGACCCCGGCGAGCACCTTGATGAGGGTGGACTTCCCGGCGCCGTTGGGCCCGAGCAGCGCGAGCACGCTGCCGCCGCGCAGGTCGAGGTCCACGGAGTCCAGCGCGAGGGTGCCGCCGAAGTGCTTGCGGAGGCCGCGCATCCGGACGAGCGGCGGCCCGCCGGGCCGCGCGGGCGGGCTCATCGGGGGGACGGGAGTGTCATGCACGGACTTCTCCGGGGCCGCCTGGGGTTACTGCTGGGGACTGCGTGACGTTCAGGATGGTACGTGGACGTACGCCACCAAGTCCGGCATATCGGCCCCCGGTGGCGGCGGGTCATGCCGCGTCGAGGGCGCACTCGGCCCAGATGACCTTTCCCCGGGGCGTGTAGCGGGCGCCCCACGCCTGGGAGAGCTGCGCGACGAGGAACAGGCCGCGCCCGCCCTCGTCCGTCGAGGCGGCCCGCCGCAGGTGCGGGGCGGTGTTGCTGCCGTCGGAGACCTCGCAGACGAGGGTCCGGTCGTAGATCATCCGTACCCGGACCGGCTCCGAGCCGTAGCGGACGGCATTGGTGGCCAGCTCACTGAGCATCAGCTCGGCGGCGAAGGCCAGCTCGTCCAGCCCCCACGCGGCCAGCTGCCGGGTGGCGGCTGCCCGCAGGTCGGACACGCGGGCCGGGTCCGGCGGCAGGTCCCAGGAGGCGATCCGGTCGGCGGGCACGGTACGGGTGCGGGCGACGAGCAGGGCGATGTCATCGGCGGGATGCGCGGGCGCCACGGCGTCGATGACGGCCCGGCAGGTGTCCTCCGGCGGCCGGTCGGGGTGGCCGAGCGCGCGCCGCAGCCGGTCCAGGGAGAGGTCGATGTCGCGGTGGCGGTGGTCCACCAGCCCGTCCGTGTAGAGGACGAGGGTGCTGTGCTCGGGGAGTTCGAGCTCGGCGGTCTCGAAGGGCAGGCCGCCCAGCCCCAGCGGCGGCCCGGCGGGCAGATCGGGGAAGCTCACACCGCCGTCGGGGTGGACCAGCGCGGGCGGCGGGTGCCCGGCGCGGGCCATCACGCACTGCCGGGAGGTGGGGTCGTAGTTGACGTACAGGCAGGTGGCCCCGGCGATCCCGGTGCTGCCGGTGGCGTCCTCGCCGCCCTCCTCGCGGTCCAGGCGTACGAGGAGGTTGTCCAGATGGGTGAGGAGTTCGTCGGGGGCCAGTTCCAGTTCGGCGAAGTTGCGGGCGGCCATCCGCAGCCGGCCCATCGTCGCGGCGGCGTGCAGACCGTGGCCGACCACGTCCCCGACGAGCAGGGCGACCCGGGTGCCGGAGAGCGGGATGACGTCGAACCAGTCGCCGCCCACCCCGGATTCGGCGGGCAGATAGCGGTGCGCCACCTCGACGGCGCCCTGTTCGGGCAGGCCGCGCGGCATCAGGCTGCGCTGGAGGGCCAGGGCGAGGGTGTGCTCGCGGGTGTAGCAGCGGGCGTTGTCGACGGACAGCGCGGCGCGCGCGGCGAGTTCGCGGGCCAGCCGCAGATCGTCCTCGCCGAAGGGGGACGGGTCCTGCGCGCGGTAGAAGGATGCGATGCCCAGCAGGACCCCCCGGGCCAGCAGGGGTACGCAGATGAGGGAGTGCACCCCGTGGGCCAGGATCCGCGCGGCGTCCTCGGGGCTCTGGGCCGTCCACCCGGCGGCGGCGCTCAGATCGGGCTCGAACACGGCCGGTTCGCCGTCCAGGCAGCGCAGGTGGGGGCTGCCGGGGGCGGGTACGACGGGGGTGCCGACGGGCAGGAAGGGGCAGTCGGAGCGGATGCCGTGCACCACCGTACGGTGCAGATCGGCCCGGGGGTCGGCGGACTCCTCGCCGCGCAGGACGGCCTCGGGCACGTCGACCGTGACGTAGTCGGCCAGGCGCGGCACCGCCGTCTCGGCGAGCTCGCGGGCGGTGCGGCGCACGTCCAGGGTGGTGCCGATCCGGGTGCTGGCCTCGGCCAGCAGCTCCAGGCGGCGGCGGGCCGCGACGGCGTACTTGCCCACCTCGGGCTCCCCGACCAGCACCAGCCCCCGCACCGCGCCGTGTCCTGTACCGGGTGCGTGCGGCGGCAGGTTCACCGCGTACTCGGAGGTGGCGTGGACGGAGGCGGCGAGGTGGTGCGCGGGTCGGTCCCCGGCGAGGACGGCCTCGACGACCACGCCCTCCACCCCGGAGTCGCTGGTGAAGGGCCGGCTCACGAGGGTGACCCCCCGGCCGTGGTGCAGCGGCACCTCGACGGCGGCCCGCCGGGTGGAGCAGATCAGCTCGGTGGCCTTCTCCTTGAGGACCATCTGGTCGTGCCGGTCGAGCCCGCCGTCGGTCAGTTCGTCCAGCCCGACGGGGTGCCCGTCCCCGGCGGCCTCTCCGGCGCGGGCGAGCAGCCGCGCGTCCAGGTAGCCGCGCAGCAGCGCCTGCTCGCGGGCCGAGCACTGCTCGGTGAGCCGCCGCTCGATGGCCCCGGCGGCCCGCTGGACCAGCATCGGCAGCGCGGGGTCCTCGTAGCCGCGCGGGTAGCCGAAGCACAGGACGCCGACGACGTGCCCGCTGAACTGGTCGCGGATCGGGGTCGCGGCGCAGGCGCTGGCCTGGGAGCGCTCGGCGAAGTGCTCGGCGGCGTAGACCTGGCAGAGCCGCCGCTCGGCGAGGGCCAGGCCGATCCCGTTGGTGCCCGCGTACCGCTCGGCGAAGACGAAGCCGGGGACGGCCTGGATGGGCGGCAGGCTGCGGGCCAGCGCCGGTTCCCCGAAGCGGCGCTGGAGCACGGTGCCGTTGCCGTCGGCGAGGGAGATGTTCAGCAGGCTGCCCGCGAACCGGGCCTGGAGCTGGTCGAGCACGGGGACGGCCGCGCGGACCAGCCGGCTGTCGGGGTCGAAGTCGTCCCGGTAGGGCAGTTCGGTCTGGTCGGGGGAGAGCCCCAGCAGGCGGCTGCGCGTCCAGGAGTTCAGGATCGCGGCCCGCACACCGTCCTGGACCGGCTCGCCCCGCAGGAAGCGCTCACGGGAGCGTGCGGGGCTCCTCTGGCTTCCCGTGAGCCCCATCTGCACCACTTCCCTTGCCGAGCCGCCGCACCGGGATGTCCGCATCGAGCGAGTGCTTTCCGAGTATATTCCTCCGCTTTTGTACTTATATGGGCGGCGCAGAAGGGATCACGGCGGCTCACAGGACGGCGACCGGGTTCACCGGCGAGCCCGTGCCGCCCGGCACCGCCAGCGGGGTCACCACGATCATGAACTCGTACCGCCCGGCCTCCGCGCACGCGGCCGACAGCTCCTCCAGGTCCAGGTTGTCCAGCAGCGGCACCCCCATCGCGGCCACCGCGAGGGTGTGCACGGGGGAGTGCACCCCCTCCACCGGCGAGGGCCGCAGATCGCTGTCCCCGTCCCCGCCGAGCAGGGCGATCGCGCGCTCCGCCAGCAGGGGCAGGGCGTCCACGTGGAAGCCCGCCCCGGCCGCCCCGAGGTCCCAGGGGCCCCGCTCCCGGCGGCGGCGGAAGCGGCCGGTGCGCAGCAGCACCGCGCAGCCCTCGCCGGCCCGCACCCCGAGGGCCTCCTCCGCGTCAAGCACGTCCCGGGCGCGCACCGCCTCGCCGGGCTCCAGCCAGGGCCTTCCGCGGACGGCGGGCAGGTCCAGCAGCACCCCGCGGGTGACGAGCGGGCCGAGGGCGTCCACCGCGCCGAAGCGGGCCCCGCCCGCGCCGACCGACTCCCGCGCCGGGCGGCCGTCGTAGAGCAGGCCCCGGTAGGCGATGTGGGAGAGCGCGTCGAGATGGCTCACGGACTTGCCGTGGTAGTCGGCCCCGATGAAGTCCTTGTAGGTGGCGGGCTCGGGGGCCTCCACATCGCCGAGGTCCGTCATGTGGTGCAGGGCCGGCCGCTCGCCCTCGGTGCCGGGCGCGGTGTTCCAGGGCAGCCCCAGGGGCACCGTCCGCCCGGAGCGGACCAGGGCCGCCGCCCGGCGGACGTGCTCCCCGGTGACCCGGTTCCAGGCCCCCCGGTCGGCCGGGCTCCAGCGTCCCCAGGTCCGTACCGCGGCGAAGATCTCGTCGAACTCCCGGCGCGGAACCGCGGGCACCCGGCCGCCGCCGGGGCCCTCCGGAGGCGGCGTGGCCGGGTCCCCGGCCGGGCTGCTGCTCATCCGTCGATCGTGCACCCCGCGAGCCGATACGGCGCCCCGGGCCGCCGGGAGTGGCGGCGAGAGGCCCCGGCGGGGAGGCTGGAGCCATGCGGGTGCCATTGCGCTCCCCGCCCCGGCCGGGAGCGAGGGGCCGCCACCAGGTCCTCTTCGTACTCGCGGAGTGCGTGCCCTTCGCGATCGCGCTGCTGGTGCTCGTCATCGAGCTGACGCCCATGCACTTCCTCTACACCGGCCCCCTGCTCACGGCGACCCCGGCGCTGGCGGCGGTGACCTCCGGGCCCCGGGGGACCCTCGCGGCGACCGCGCTGGCCGTGGCGGTGAGCGTCGCGACGGCCACGCACAACAACGCCTGGGTCAACCAGATGGTCTACAGCAACTTCCTGGCCCTCTTCCTGGTGTCGGCGGCCAGCTTCACGATGAGCCGCGCGGTGCGTACCCGTACGACGCACGAGCTGAACCGGATCCGCCGGATCGCCGCGGCCGCGCAGGCGGTGCTGCTGCGGCCCGTCCCGGACCGGCTGGGCCCGGTGCGCGCCGCCAGCCTGTACGTCGCCGCCGAGAGCGGCGCGCAGATCGGCGGCGACCTGTACGAGGCGGTGCAGACCCGCTACGGGGTGCGGATGATCGTCGGGGACGTCCGGGGCAAGGGCCTGCCCGCCGTGCGCGCGGCGGCGGCCGTACTGGGCGCCTTCCGGGAGGCCGTGCACTACGAGGACGACCTCGTGGAGGTCATCCGGCACTGCGAGGAGGCCCTGCGCCGGGACGCCGCCGTGCCCGGCGCGGTGGACGAGGAGGCGCTGGTGGAGGGCTTCGTCACCGCCCTGGTCGCGCAGGTCCCGGACGGGGCGGTGGTCGAGCTGGTCAACCGCGGCCACCCGCCCCCGCTGCTGCTGCGCGCGGGCGAGGTCCGGCCGCTGCAGCCCGCCGTACCGCTGCCGCCGCTCGGCCTTGGCGAGTTCATCGCGGGGCCGCCGGGCGCGACGGACGCGTACCCCTTCCTGCCCGGGGACCGGCTGCTGCTGCACACGGACGGGGTGATCGAGGCGCGGAGCCCGCAGAACGCCTTCTTCGCCCTGCCCGAGGCCATGGAGGCGGCGCCGCCCGGGCGGAGCCCGCGCGAGTTCCTGGACACCCTGCGGGAGGACCTCGTACGCCACACCGGGGACCTGCTCGCGGACGACGTGGCGATGCTGCTCGTGGACCGGGACGACGGGGCCGGAGCGGAGCGGCAGCCATGAACCGCGCCGACTGGCTCCTCCTGCCCGGTGAGCGCGGCAACCCCGCGACCCGGCTGGACGCGCGCCGCCCCGGGGGAGCCGCCTGGACCCCCGGCAACGAGGCCCGGCCGCTCGTGCACGGCGCCGCCTACTTCGCCGAGCTGCTGAGCGGGATCAGCGCCATGGAGGCCGGGGACCTGCTGCTGTTCACCGACTGGCGGGGCGACGCCGACGAGCGGCTGGACGGGCCCGGCACCGAGATCGGCGCGGTCCTGTGCCGGGCCGCCGCACGCGGGGTCGTCGTCAAGGGCCTGCTGTGGCGCTCGCACCTGGACGGCCTCCACTTCAGCCAGGAGGAGAACCTGGCCCTGGGCGTGGAGCTCGCGCGGGCGGGCGGCGAGTGCCTGCTCGACATGCGGGTCCGGCCCGGCGGCTCCCACCACCAGAAGCTCGTCGTCCTGCGCCATCGCGGCCGCCCCGAGCGGGACGTGGCTTACGTCGGCGGCATCGACCTCTGCCACAACCGCAACGACGACGCCACCCACAGCGGCGACCGCCAGTCCCTCCCGCTGGCTTCCGCCTATGGTCCGCACCCGCCGTGGCACGATGTGCAGCTCGCCCTGCGCGGGCCCGTCGTCGGCGATGTGGAGGCCGTCTTCCGGGAGCGCTGGGAGGACCCGGCGCCGCTCAGCCGGAGCCCCTTCAACCGGATGCGGGAGCGGCTGGCCCACGAGGACGTCACCGCCGACCCGCTGCCCCCGCAGACCCCCGACCCGCCGCCCTGCGGCACGCACACCGTCCAGCTGCTCCGCACGTACCCGAACCGCCTGCTCTTCGGCTACCCCTTCGCCCCCGACGGGGAGCGCAGCATCGCCCGCGGCTACCTCAAGGCCCTGGAGCGCGCCCGGGTGCTGATCTACCTGGAGGACCAGTACCTGTGGTCGCCCCGGGTCGTGGCCGGCTTCGCGCGGGCGCTGCGCCGCCACCCGGGGCTGCGGATGATCAGCGTCGTGCCCACCGTCCCCGAGCAGGACGGCTGGCTCACCCTGCCGATGAACCTGATCGGCCGGATCAACGCCCTGGCCGATCTGCGCCGGGCGGGCGGCGGGCGGGTGGCGGTGTACGGGCTGGAGAACCGGGCGGGGACACCGGTCTACGTCCACGCCAAGGTGTGCGTGATCGACGACACCTGGTTCTCCGTGGGCTCCGACAACGTCAACCTCCGCTCCTGGACCCATGACTCCGAGCTGAGCTGCGCCGTCCTCGACGAGAGCGGCGACCCGCGCCCCCCGAAGGACCCCGGCGGGCTCGGGGACGGGGCCCGCGTCCTGCCCCGCGAGCTGCGCCTGGAGCTGATGCGCGAGCACCTGGACCGCGACCCGCCGGCCGCGGAGCTGTGCGATCCGATGGCCGCCTTCGACGCCTTCGCGGAGTCCGCCGCGCGGCTCGACGCCTGGTACGCGGACGGCCGCCCCGGGCCCCGCCCGCCGGGCCGGCTGCGCCGCTACGTGCCCGAGGACCTGTCCCGGCTGCGCGGGCTGCTCGCCCGCCCGCTGCACCGCGCACTGGTCGATCCGGACGGCCGGCCGATGGGGATGCGGCTGCGGAAGGGCTTCTGAGCCGGGGCGGGCCGGGGCGATCCGGGCTGATCCGGGACGGAATCGGGGGCGAAAATCCGGGGTGAATCGGTCCAAAGGCGGTCGGCGTCCCAGCCCGTGGGCACCCCTTAGGCGACCGAAACAATGGTCGGGTTAGCATATGAGCACCGCCTAGCTCGAAAGATAAGCCTGTGACTGTTGAGGACTCGTTCACCAGCTGGAAAAATCGCGAGGAGATCGCGGAATCGATGATCCCGATCATCGGGAAGCTGCACCGGGAGCAGGACGTCACGGTCCTCCTCCACAGCCGCTCCCTGGTGAACAAGTCGGTCGTCAGCATCCTCAAGACCCACCGATTCGCCCGGCAGATCGACGGCGAGGAGCTCTCGGTCACCGAGACCCTGCCGTTCCTGAAGACGCTCACCGCCCTCGATCTCGGCCCGTCCCAGATCGACATCGGCATGCTCGCCGCGGACTACAAGACCGACGACCGCGGTCTGTCGGTCGAGGAGTTCACCGCCGAGGCCGTGGCCGGTGCCACGGGCGCCAACAAGATCGAGCGGCGCGAGGGCCGCGACGTGGTCCTCTACGGCTTCGGCCGCATCGGCCGCCTCGTCGCCCGCCTGCTGATCGAGAAGGCCGGCTCCGGCAACGGCCTGCGCCTGCGCGCCATCGTCGTGCGCGGCGGCGGCGAGGCGGATCTCGTCAAGCGCGCCTCCCTGCTGCGCCGCGACTCCATCCACGGCCAGTTCCAGGGCACCATCACCGTGGACGAGGCGAACAGCACGATCGTCGCCAACGGCAACGCGATCAAGGTGATCTACGCCAACGACCCCTCCGAGGTCGACTACACGGCGTACGGCATCAAGGACGCCATCCTCATCGACAACACGGGCAAGTGGCGCGACCGCGAGGGCCTGTCGAAGCACCTGCGCCCCGGCATCGACAAGGTCGTCCTGACGGCCCCCGGCAAGGGCGACGTCCCGAACATCGTCCACGGCGTCAACCACGACACCATCAAGCCGGACGAGCAGATCCTGTCCTGCGCCTCCTGCACCACCAACGCGATCGTCCCGCCGCTCAAGGCCATGGACGACGAGTACGGTGTGCTGCGCGGCCACGTGGAGACCGTCCACTCGTTCACGAACGACCAGAACCTGCTGGACAACTACCACAAGGCCGACCGTCGCGGCCGTTCCGCGCCGCTCAACATGGTCATCACCGAGACCGGTGCCGCCTCGGCCGTCGCCAAGGCGCTGCCCGACCTCAAGGCCCCGATCACCGGCAGCTCGATCCGCGTCCCCGTCCCGGACGTCTCGATCGCCATCCTGAGCCTGCGCCTGGGCCGCGAGACCACCCGCGAAGAGGTCCTGGACTACCTCCGCGACGTCTCGCTGCACTCGCCGCTCAAGCGCCAGATCGACTTCACCACCGCCCCCGACGCGGTCTCGATGGACTTCGTCGGCTCGCGCCACGCGTCGATCGTCGACGCCGGTGCGACCAAGGTCGACGGTGACAACGCGATCCTGTACCTCTGGTACGACAACGAGTTCGGCTACTCCTGCCAGGTCATCCGTGTGGTCCAGCACGTGTCCGGCGTCGAGTACCCGACGTACCCGGTCCCGGCTGTCTGATCCGTCCCGGTCCGCCGGAGCCCGCGCTCCCTCCGCCGCCCCGCAGCCCCTCCGGCCGCGGGGCGGCGGCGTACCCGCCGGGCGCTCACGCCTCGGCGGGGACCACCGGCCGCCGGAGCAGATAGACGGCCGCGGCCACCACCAGGGCCGCCATGCAGGCGATGAACACCAGCCCGGCGCCCTCCAGGCCCATCGGGCCCACGAGCAGGCCGACGCCGATCACCGGCACCGAGATGCCCGCGTAGGCCACCACGAACAGCGTGGAGATCACCGCCGCCCGCCGGTCCGCCGGGGAGGCCGCCGCCACCGCGGACAGCGCCCCGCGGAAGGCCAGCCCCTGCCCGGTCCCGCCCACCACCGCGCTCGCCACCACCAGCGCCAGCAGCTCCCACCACAGCGCACCCGCCAGCAGCGCCAGCCCCGCGAGCAGACCCGCGCAGCCCAGCGGCAGCGAACGCCCCACCCCGACCCGGCCCACCGCCAGCTGCCCGGCGGTCGAGGCGAAGAAGGCCAGGGCGACGACGAGCCCGCTCACGGCCCGGTTGTGCACGTCCAGGGACTCGGCGAGGAAGGCCGGGCTGACCGAGGTGAACACCCCGAACAGCGCGAACCCGACGAACGCGGCGGTCGCCGCGGGCCCGAACACCGCCCGCACGCCGGGGGGCACACCGGGCCGCTGCGGCCGTACGGTGCTCAGCGGACGGCGGTCGCGGACGGTCTCCGGCAGCCCCAGCAGCACGGCCGCCGAGGCCGCCACCAGGGCGAGGTGCACCACGAACGGCAGGTACAGCGGGGCGGGCGCGTACTCGGCGAGGATCCCCGCGAGCAGCGGCCCGCAGCCCAGCCCGCCCATGTTCGCCGCGGTCGCCACGAACGTGGCCCGCGAGGCACCGCCCGGCGGCGCCAGCTCCATCACGTACACCGTGGCCGCCCCGGTGAACAGCCCGGCCGACAGCCCCGACAGCAGCCGGCCCGCGTACAGCCAGCCCATCGCGGTGGCGCACAGGAAGCAGACGGCGCTGGCCGCGGAGAAGCCGAGCCCCCACAGCAGCACCGGCCGCCTGCCCACGGCGTCGGAGGCGTTGCCCGCCAGCAGCAGCACCCCGATGACCCCGAAGGCGTACACCGCGTACACCACGGTCACCACCAGCTCCGAGAAGCCGAACTTCTCCTGGTAGAGCCCGTAGAGCGGGGTCGGCAGGGTGGTGCCCGCCATGCACACGGCGAAGACCGCCGCACCGAGCACGCACTGCCGCCGGCCCCGGCGCTCACCGTCCATGCCGCCGACGGTAACCCCGCCGGGGCGGCCCGGCGCGCCGGAGCGCGACCGGCCGGGTGCCGCCCGTCAGGGGCGGCCCGCGTGCAGCTCCAGCGGACCGGCCCCGGAGGCGCGGGCGCCCAGGCAGGCGGTGATCTGGCGGCGGAGGGAGGGCTTGACCAGGGTGCGCAGCTCCGCCGGGGTGACGGTGCGCCACTGGAGCAGTTCGCTGCGGTCCAGCCGGATCCGGCCGAGCGTGGCGTCGTCCAGGACGCCGCCGTCGTAGAGGAAGCGGATCCGGGCGGGCCGGCCCGGCTTGTGCGACCAGTTCACCGCGAGCAGCCGGCCGGGGGCCAGCTCCAGGCCCAGTTCCTCGTGGACCTCCCGGCGCGCCGCCTCCCGGGGGATCTCCCCGAGGTCGCTGTCGATGCCGCCGCCCGGCAGGTTCCACCGGTCGCTGCGCCCGTACGCGGGCTGCACCACCAGGATCCGCCCGTCCTCGGCGGTGAACACCACGCTCGCGGCGGTCAGCGCCTTGGGGCGGTTCGCCCGGTGGCTGGCCGCGTCGAGGGCGCCCGCGTGCTCCAGGGCGGCCCGCCGGGCCGGGTCCAGACCGGCCGGGGAGCCCGGCTGCGGCACCCCGTCGACCAGGTGCGCGAAGGAACCGGTGTGCAGCGCGGCCAGCCCCGCGCGCAGCCGGGCCCCGATCCGCTCGGGCAGCGCGGCGCGGGCGTCCTCGGGCGACAGCCAGCGGGCGTCCGGAGCCGAGGCGCCCTCCGCGAGGGAGATCACCTCGGGCGGCAGCGGGCCGACCAGGTGCACGTGCACGATCACGGACCGCCCGAACGCGCCCGGCGGCCGGGAGTCCACCGCCAGCAGCCGCCCCACCGGCGCCTCCAGGCCCAGCCCGGCCCGCAGCCGCCGGGCGAGCCCCGCCTCCGGGGTCTCGGTGTCCTCCACCGCGCCACCGGGCAGCCCCGGGCCGGACCCGCCGGAGGGGGCGAGGACGAGGACCCGCCCGTGGCTGTCCAGGACGATCCCGGTGGCGGCCACGAGCGGCGCCGGCCGGGTGGCGTCGTACGCGCACACCGCGTCGGGGGAGGGGCGGTCGGGCACGGCGGAACTCCTGGAGGTCGGGACATCGGCAGGAACACTCTGCCTGGTCACGAGGGGTGCTCCGGACCACCGCGCGCTCCCGGGCGGCGCGCGGCGGCCCCGCGGCCGGGCGCGCCGGGGCTCAGGCGCGGGCCAGGAGCATGCCGCCCATCGTGACCATCGTGGCCGCGACGAGCCCGTCCAGCACCCGCCAGGCGGACGGCCGGGCGAGCAGCCCGCTCAGCAGCCGCGCCCCGTAGCCCAGGCTGGTGAACCAGGTCAGGCTGGCCAGGCAGGCGCCGATGCCGAAGGCCCAGCGCAGGTCCCCGCGGTCGGCGGCCAGCGAGCCGACGAGCAGGACGGTGTCCAGGTAGACGTGCGGGTTGAGCCAGGTCATCGCCAGGCAGGTCAGCACGGCCCGCCGCCCGGAACCGGGCAGCGGGGCGGCCCCGTCCGCGGTGAGGGCGGCGCCCGGGTCGGGCCGCAGCACCCGGCGGGCGGCGAGCACCCCGTAGCAGACCAGGAAGGTGCCCCCGGCCAGGCCGACGGCGGTCAGCGCGGCGGGCCAGGCGGTGACGAAGGCGCCGACCCCGGCCACGCCGAGGGTGATGAGCAGCGCGTCGGAGACGGCGCAGATGGCGACCACGGCGAGGACCGCGTGACGGCGCGCCCCCTGGCGGAGGACGAAGGCGTTCTGCGCGCCGATGGCGACGATGAGGGAGAGTCCGGTGCCGAAGCCCGCGAGGGCGGCGGTGATGATGCCGTGTGTCATGACTCCGACCGTAGGCAGCCTGCGCTTTTCAGTACAGCTAAAGATTTTTACGTACCATTAGCGCTCGTGATGGACGAGCTTCCCCTGGACCAGGTGCGCACCCTCCTCGCGGTCGTCGACGAGGGCACCTTCGACGCCGCTGCCGCCGCCCTGCACGTGACCCCCTCCGCCGTCAGCCAGCGGGTGAAGGCCCTGGAGCAGCGCACCGGGCGGGTCCTGCTGATGCGGACCAAGCCGGTCCGGGCCACCGACTCCGGGGAGGTCGTGGTCCGCTTCGCCCGGCAGCTGGCCCGCCTGGAGCGCGACGCCCGCGCCGAGCTGGGGCTCTCCGAGGGCAGCGGGCCGGTCCGGCTGCCGATCGCGGTGAACGCCGACTCCCTCGCCACCTGGTTCCTGCCCGCGCTGGCCCGCGTCCCGCAGGATCCGCCGATCTGCCTCGAACTGCACCGCGAGGACGAGTCGCACACCACCGCCCTGCTGCGCGAGGGCCAGGTGATGGCCGCGGTGACCTCCCAGCCGGATCCGGTGGCCGGGTGCAGCGTACGGATGCTGGGCCTGGCCCGGTACCTGCCGACGGCCAGCCCCGCCTTCGCCGCCCGGCACCTCACGGGCACCCCGGAGCGGGACCTGCCGAGGGCGCCGACCATCGTCTTCGACCGCAAGGACGACCTCCAGGACGCCTACGTCCGCTCGCTGACCGGCGACCCGGCCGGCGGGGCGGGACCGGTACGGCACCACGTACCGACCTCGGAGGGCTTCCGGGACGCGGTGGTCGCGGGGCTGGGGTGGGGGCTGGTGCCCGAGCAGCAGGCGGGACCGCTGGTGCGCTCGGGGGTGCTGGTGCTGCTGGCGCCCCGGCCGCTGGACGTCCCGCTGTACTGGCAGCAGTGGAAGCTGGACTCGCCCGCCCTGTCCACGGTGGCGGAGGTGGTCGCGCGGGCGGCGGCCGAGGCCCTGCGCGCCCCTTCGGCATGAGCGCCGCGGCCACGCCCCAGGGCCTGTCCGGCGGATCAGGGCCGGGGCCGTGGTCCGCCGGACAGGCCCTACTCTTGCGCACCATGGAGTCCTACACGATCGGCCAGGCGGCGCGGCTGCTGGGTGTGAGCGTCGACACGGCCCGCCGCTGGGCGGACGCCGACCGTTTCCCCACCCGCCGCGAGGGCACGAGACGGATGGTGGACGGGCCGGACCTGGCCGCGTTCTGCGTCGAAGCCGCCCGGGAGGGGGCCGAGGGCGAGGAAGCCGCGTACACCTCGGCGCGCAACGCCTTCCCCGGCATCGTCACCGCGGTGAAGCTGGGCACGGTGGACGCGCAGGTGGAGATCCAGGCCGGACCGCACCGCATCGTGTCGCTGCTGACGCGGGAGGCGGTGGAGGAACTCGGCCTGGAGGTCGGGGCCCGGGCCACGGCGCGGGTGAAGTCGACCAGCGTCTTCGTCGACCGGGTCTGAGGCGGCCGCCCCCGGTCGGCCGGCGGCGGGCCGGGCCGGACGGCGGTGAGCCGGACGGGACGGTTCCGGGGCCGATGGCAGACTGGCCGCTGATCCGCCGAAGGGGAGTACGCCTTGTCCATGTTCAGCAACCTGCGCCGGGCCGTGCGCCGCAGCTACCGAAGGGCCGTCGACCTCAGCCACCCGGCCCGCTCCCCGCTCGGCAGCGCGGTGGTCAACTGCATCGTCTACCGCGACGGCGTCCGGCAGGAGGACTGCTCGGAGGTCGAGGAGGCGCTGCGCCGGGTCCGCAAGACGGGCGAGGGCTTCGTCTGGATCGGCCTGCACGAGCCCGCCCAGTCCGAACTGGCCGGTCTCGCCCAGCTGTTCGGGCTGCACCCGCTGGCCGTCGAGGACGCGGTGCACGCGCACCAGCGGCCCAAGGTGGAGCGGTACGACGACACGCTGTTCTCGGTGTTCAAGACCGTGCGCTATGTGGAGCACGAGGAACTGACCGCGACCAGCGAGGTGGTGGAGACCGGCGAGCTGATGGCCTTCACCGGCCCGGACTTCGTCATCACCATCCGGCACGGCGGCCGCGGCACCCTCGGCCCGGTCCGCGAGCAGCTGGAGGCCGACCCCGAGCAGCTGCTGCGGGGGCCCGCGGCGGTCCTGCACGCGATCGCCGACCACGTCGCGGACGACTACATGGCCGTCACGGACGCCGTGCAGAACGACATCGACGCCGTGGAGACCGCGGTGTTCAGCGAGAACGGCGGCCGCGGCGACGCCGGCCGCATCTACCAGCTCAAGCGCGAACTCCTGGAACTGCGCCGGGCGGTGGCCCCGCTCAGCCGCCCGCTGGAGCAGCTGGCCACCCAGCCGATACCGGTCATCCCGGCGGAGATCCGCGCCTACTTCCGGGACGTGGCCGACCACGTCACCCGCGCCACCGAGCAGATCAGCGGCTACGACAACCTCCTGGACTCCATCCTCCAGGCGCACCTCGCGCAGGTGACGGTCGCCCAGAACGAGGACATGCGCAAGATCACCGCCTGGGCGGCCATCGTCGCCGTCCCGACGATGGTGTGCGGGGTCTACGGCATGAACTTCGACCACATGCCCGAACTGCACTGGACGTACGGCTACCCGCTCGTCCTCGGCGTGATGGCGGTCGCCTGCTTCGCCATCCACCGCGGCTTCCGCCGCAACGGCTGGCTCTGACGTGCGGTGTCGCGGGGCGGTAACGATGTGGCTAACGATCTGATCATGGGGCGGGGTGTCAAGTAGGCCCGACGGGCGGATCTTTCGGACGTTCAGGGACATGACACCCTGGCCGTGTCCCGAACGCGTAACTGCGGTGCCGGAAATCGGGCACTGCGGCCGATTTGCGCGCCCCGTAAGTGGCTTGACCCCGACGTAAGGGGGGCATAAGTTCTGCCCCGGCTTGCTCCAGCAGGACGGGCCCACTCACCATCCTCTGGGGGGACCATGCACTACTACACCGACGTCCTGAAGAAGTACACCGTGTTCTCCGGCCGCGCCCGCCGCCAGGAGTACTGGATGTTCGCCCTCTTCAACCTGATCGCGCTGATCATCGTCGCGGTGATCGACAACGTCATCGGCACCTACCCGCTGCTGTACGCGATCTACGCGCTGGCCGTCTTCCTGCCCGGCCTGGCCGTCGGCGTCCGCCGCCTGCACGACATCGGCAAGTCCGGCTGGTGGCTGCTCATCGCCCTCGTCCCGCTGATCGGCGGCATCTGGCTGCTGGTCCTCATGGCCACCGCCGGCCAGCAGCAGCCGAACGAGTACGGCCAGGACCCGAAGGCGTACGCCGCCGCCTGATCCACCGTACGGCCTGCTCACAGGCCGCACGCCTGAGCGCCGCCCCGGCCGGAACCGCCGGGGGCGGCGCTCTCGCCGTTTCCGGGGGGCCGCGGGAGCCCGCGTGACACGCGTCTCCCGGGAACGCGGCAGGGGGCTGTCCTGACAGCCCCGATCACGAGATATCTTGATGTCGAGCAATGTTGCAGACGAGAGACGCAGACTGTGGAGCGGAGCATCCGGTGACTGACTCGACCATCATCTACACGCACACTGACGAGGCCCCGGCCCTCGCGACGTATTCCTTCCTGCCCGTGGTGCAGGCGTACGCGTCGACGGCCGGTGTGAATGTCGAGACCCGTGACATCTCCCTGGCCGGTCGGATCATCGCCGTGTTCCCCGAGTACCTCCAGGAGAGCCAGCGGATCGCCGACGCCCTCGCCGAGCTCGGCGAGCTGGCGAAGACCCCGGAAGCCAACATCATCAAGCTTCCGAACATCTCGGCCTCCATCCCGCAGCTCAAGGCCGCGATCGCCGAGCTCCAGGGCCAGGGCTACGCCCTCCCGGACTACCCGGACGACCCGAAGAGCGACGAGGAGCGCGAGATCCGCGCCCGCTACGACAAGGTCAAGGGCAGCGCCGTCAACCCGGTCCTGCGCGAGGGCAACTCCGACCGCCGCGCCCCCGCCTCGGTCAAGAACTACGCCAAGACCCACCCGCACCGCATGGGCGCCTGGTCCTCCGAGTCGAAGACGAACGTCGCCACCATGGGCGCGAACGACTTCCGCTCCACCGAGAAGTCCACCGTCATCACCGAGGCGGGCACCCTGCGCATCGAGCACGTGGCCGCCGACGGCGCCGTCACCGTGCTGCGCGACTCCGTACCGGTCCTGGCCGGCGAGGTCGTGGACGCGTCCGTCCTGCACGTCGACGCCCTGCGCACCTTCCTCAACGACCAGATCCAGCGCGCCAAGTCCGAGGGCGTCCTGTTCTCCGTGCACCTCAAGGCCACGATGATGAAGGTCTCCGACCCGATCATCTTCGGTCACGTGGTCCGCGCCTTCCTCCCGAAGACCTTCGCCCGCTACGGCGAGACCCTGGCCGCCGCCGGCCTGTCCCCGAACGACGGCCTCGGCGCCATCCTCAACGGCCTGGGCGCGCTGCCCGACGGCGACGCGATCAAGGCGTCCGTCGAGGCCGAGATCGCCGAGGGCCCGGCCCTCGCCATGGTCGACTCCGACAAGGGCATCACCAACCTGCACGTGCCGTCCGACGTCATCGTCGACGCCTCGATGCCGGCCATGATCCGTACCTCCGGCCACATGTGGGGCCCGGACGGCGCCGAGGCCGACACCCTCGCCGTCCTCCCGGACAGCAGCTACGCCGGCGTCTACCAGGCCGTCGTCGAGGACTGCCGCGCGCACGGCGCCTTCGACCCCTCCACCATGGGCTCGGTGCCGAACGTCGGCCTCATGGCGCAGAAGGCCGAGGAGTACGGCAGCCACGACAAGACCTTCGAGCTGGCCGCCGCGGGCACCGTCCGCGTCGTCGACGCCGCGGGCGATGTCGTCCTGGAGCAGGAGGTCGCCGCCGGTGACATCTTCCGCGCCTGCCAGACCAAGGACCTGCCGATCCAGGACTGGGTCAAGCTCGCCGTCACCCGCGCCCGCGCCACCGGCGCTCCGGCCGTCTTCTGGCTGGACGAGGACCGCGCCCACGACGCGCAGCTGATCGCCAAGGTCCGGACGTACCTGGCCGACCACGACACCGAGGGTCTGACCATCAAGATCCTCTCCCCGGTCGAGGCCACCGCCTTCTCCCTGGAGCGCATCCGCCGCGGCGAGGACACCATCTCGGTGACCGGCAACGTGCTGCGCGACTACCTGACCGACCTCTTCCCGATCCTGGAGCTGGGCACCAGCGCCAAGATGCTGTCGGTCGTCCCGCTGATGAACGGCGGCGGCCTCTTCGAGACCGGCGCCGGCGGCTCCGCCCCGAAGCACGTCCAGCAGCTCGTCAAGGAGAACTACCTGCGCTGGGACAGCCTGGGCGAGTTCTTCGCGCTGGCCGCCAGCTTCGAGCACCTGGCCGCCACCACCGGCAACGCCCGCGCCCAGGTGCTGGCCGACACCCTGGACCGCGCGACCGGCACCTTCCTCAACGAGGACAAGTCGCCGAGCCGCAAGCTGGGCGGCATCGACAACCGCGGCAGCCACTTCTACCTCGCCCTGTACTGGGCGCAGGAGCTGTCCCGCCAGATCGACGACCCGAAGCTGGCCGCGGCCTTCGACCCGGTCGCCAAGACCCTCGCCGAGCAGGAGAAGACCATCGTCTCCGAGCTCGTCGCGGTGCAGGGCTCCCCGGCCGAGATCGGCGGGTACTACCAGCCCGACGCCGCCAAGGCCGAGGCCGTCATGCGCCCGTCCGCGACGCTGAACAAGGCGCTCGCGCTGCTCGGCTGACCGGTTCTCCGGCCGCCCCGTCCGGTGACGGGGCGGCCGGAGCCCGGGCCCCGGTCAGAGGCGGTGGATCCGCTCCTGGTCGAAGGCCAGCGGGGAGCACCCCGCCGCCAGGATCCGCAGCCCCGGGGCCCTGGCCAGTAACCCGCGCAGCCAGGCGAGGGCGTCCGGGCCCAGCTGGTCCACGCCGTCCAGGACGAGCAGCATGTCCCGCTCGGCCAGCCACGAGGCCGCGTTCACCCTGCCGCAGGGCAGGGCGGGCACCTCCGGGGCGCGGCCCAGCTCGGCCGTGAACTCGCGGACGCCGTAGCCGCCGTGCAGCGGGTCCAGGGCGATCACCGAGACCCCGTCGCAGAAGTTCGACGCCAGCCGCCGGGCGATCTCCCGCACCAGCAGACTGCGCGGCTCCCGGAAGCCGCCCGCGACGGTCAGCACCCGCCCCCGGCGTACGGCGGTGAGCAGCCGGGACATCTCGGCGGAAGTCGCCGGCAGCCTTCCGGCCGGCCCCGGTTCCCGCGTTTCCCCCATCGGCACGATGCCCCCCAACGCATACGTGACCACATGCGGCAGCAGGGATCGTTCGAGCCGCGTGAGGTCGATTATGCGCCACGCGCGCCACGAGACCAGGGGAATGCCGCACTCCGATACGGGCTTTCCCCGCGCCCCCGGGTCCGCCCGGTGCCCCAGGGTCAGCCCGGTGCCGTCGCGCCCGCCCGGTGTCGGCGCTTCCGCGCGCCACGGCGGTGCGCCGGCGGTCCCCGCGTCCCGCCCGGGCCCGCCGCCCCCGGCCCGACCGCGTAATTTCCGTCGCCCGAGTGCTGTACGTACCCGGGGCCCGGCCCTGCGAACGGTTGTCCGGGAGCCGGTAATCGGCTCTACTGCTGTCCAGCCCCCACCGGGGGCATATTCGTGGGAGGGGCCAGCATGACAGCGGACCGGGGAACGGACCGGCGAGCACGGCGGCGCGCGAAAGCCGGGCACCGGGCCGCACGGCCCGTCTCGCACCGGCGGCGCCCGGCATTCCGGGGCCGCAAGTCCCTGCTGACCCTGCTCCTCTCCGGCTTCCTCCTCGTCGGCGTCTGCGCGGCCACCGGCATCGCCTGGGACCCCCGCCAGGGCGCCACCGCACAGGCCGGCGCGGAACCCGGACCCGACGCGCCCGCGTCCCCCGCGCCCGGCACCGTGACGGAATCCGCCGCACCGCCCACCGCGAGCCCGGAGCCGAGCCCGTCGC
The DNA here is from genome assembly GCF_040644195.1 of Streptomyces sp. NPDC047014. Classification (NCBI taxonomy): domain Bacteria; kingdom Bacillati; phylum Actinomycetota; class Actinomycetes; order Kitasatosporales; family Streptomycetaceae; genus Streptomyces; species Streptomyces sp. NPDC047014. The sequence goes on from NZ_JBEYVX010000012.1 coordinate 98,783, forward strand.
CCACCGGCGGCGCGGCGGACGAGGGCGACACGGCGGGCGGCACGGACACCGGAGCCACCCGCTCCACCGGCGCCCTCCCCTTCGACCTGCCCCAGCCGGCCGCCCTGCGCTCCGGCGGAGCGGGCAAGAAGCTGGTGTTCGCCCACTACTTCACCCCGTACCCGCTCTCCCTCGACAACGCGAGCGCGGACAACGACTACTACACCCGCAACTACCTGCGCCCCGAGGGCGAGAACGGCAAGCACGACCGGTACGGCGGCCTGCTGCGCGACCGCCCGCAGCCGGTGGCCCCCAAGCCCGGCGACTGGGAGTACGCCAACCTCCAGCAGGAGGTGCGCACCGCCCGCGCGGCCGGCATCGACGGCTTCACCCTCGACCTGCTCTCCCTCTCCGGCAAGAACTGGGACCGCTCCAACCTCCTGATGGCGGCGGCCCGTTCGGTGGACCCCGCCTTCAAGATCATGCTGATGCCGGACATGACCTCGCTCAAGACCGACGACCCCAAGGTCCTCGCCGAGGCCCTCGCCACACTCGCCGACACCTCCGCCGCGCACCGGCTCCCCGACGGCCGGCTCGTCGTCTCCCCCTTCAAGGCCGAGGAGAAGAACGTGGCCTGGTGGACGGAAATGATCCGCGTCCTCAAGGCCGACCACGGCATCCGCACCGCCTTCGTCCCGCTCTTCCTCGACTTCGGGGCCCACAGCGGCGCCTTCGCCCCCATCAGCCACGGCTTCTCCGAATGGGGCAGCCGCAGCTACGTCGGCCAGGAGAGCTCCACCCGCGACATCGAGCGGGCCCACGGCATGGGCAAGATCTGGATGCAGCCCGTCTCCGTCCAGGACGCCCGCCCCAACCAGGGCATCTACGACGAGGCGGGCAACACGGCGACCCTGCGCGCCACATGGACCCGGGCCATCGAGGACGAGGCCGACTGGGTGCAGCTCACCACCTGGAACGACTACTCGGAGGGCAGCCAGTTCGCCCCCTCCCTGCACAACGGCCACGCCTACCTGGACCTGACCTCCTACTACCTGACCCGCTTCAAGACCGGCGCCTGGCCGAAGATCGTCCGCGACACGCTCTACCTCACGGCCCGCACCCAGTTCACGGGCGCCGACCCGACCGGCGACCAGTCCCTGCTGATGACCCTGCGCAGGGGCAGCGCCCCGCCCCGGGACACGGTGGAGGTGCTGAGCTTCCTCACGCGGCCCGGCCTCGTCCGCACCACCGTCGGCACCGCCCAGGACACCCACGAGACCCCGGCGGGCCTCACCTCCCGCCTCCTGCCCCTGCGGCCGGGCACCAGCGCCTCCCAGGTCGTCCGCGACGGAACGGCCACCGCCAAGGTGTCCCTGCCGCGCCGGGTCGACCACACCGTGGCGGTCCAGGACCTCCAGTACCAGGCGGCCACCAGCGGCCGCTGAGGGGCCGGCCGGGCATCGGCCGGGGAAGGGCTTCCCGGTCACGGGTGGGGCGGGAGATGATCCGAACGGCAGCCGCACCCCGCCGGACACCGGAGGTTCCATGAGTCTGACGTATCGTTCCGCCGAGCCCGCCCCGCCGCCCGAGTTCCCCGGCGGAGCAGGGCTCTTCCGGCTCGATCCGGACATCTCCCACCTCAACCACGGCTCCTTCGGCGCCGTCCCCCTGCCCGTGCAGGAGGCCCAGGCCGCCCTCCGCGAGGAGCTGCACGCCGACCCCGACGCCTTCTTCCTCGCCGTCCCCGACCGGCTGGCCCGGGCCCGCGCCCAGGTCGCCGCGCACCTGTCCGCCGACCCCGACGGCATCGCCTTCGTCTCCAACGCCACCGAAGGCGCCAACCTCGCCCTCGACGCCGTCCCCCTCGCGGAGGGCGACGAGATCCTGGTCACCGACCACGGCTACGGCACCGTCGTCGCGGCCGCCGCCCGCCGCGCCCCCGTCACCACCGTCGCCCTGGACCCCGCCCTGCCCGACGAGGACGCCGTCCGCGAGACCGTCCTGGCCGCGCTGACCCCCCGTACCACGGTCGCCGTCCTCGACCACATCAGCTCGCCCACCGCCCGGCTCATCGCCTCGCCCGCACTCCTCGCGGAGCTCCGCGAGCGCGGCGTCACCACCGTCGTCGACGGCGCCCACGCCCCCGGCATGCTCGCCGACCCCCTCGCCGGCGGCGCCGACTTCTGGTTCGGCAACCTCCACAAATGGGGCTACGCGCCCTCCGGCACCGCCGTGCTCGCCGTCGCCCCGCAGCACCGCCACCGCGTGCGGGCCCTCGTACCCTCCTGGGAGGACGCGCACGGCTTCCCGCGCTCCGTCGAGAACCGCGCCACCGCCGACTACACCGGCTGGCTCGCCGCCCCCGACGCCCTCGACCTCCTGCACCGCCTCGACGCCGGCAAGGTCCGGGCCCACAACAGCGCCCTCGCCGCCCACGGCGCCGCCCTGCTCGCGGAACTCCCCGGGATCACCCCGCTCCCGCACACCGACGGCCTCGCCATGCGCACCCTGCGCCTGCCGCCCGGCATCGCGGACACCCACGAGCGCGCCTCCGCGCTCCGCGAGCGGATCGCCGCCCGGCACCGCATCCGCGTGCTGATCTGGCCCTGGCCGGGCGGCGGCGGCATCCGGATCTGCGGGCAGATCTACAACCGCGCCGAGGAGTACGCACGCCTCGCCGCGGCCCTGCCCGCCCACCTCGGGTAGGACCCGGCCCGGCTCAGCCGCGCCGCAGCAGGTACGTGTCCATGATCCAGCCCTTGCGGGCGCGGGCCTCCGTGCGCAGCTCCTCGATCCGGCCCGCCACCTCCGCCAGCTTCCCCTGCACCAGGATCTCGTCCGGGGTGCCCACATAGGCCCCCCAGTAGATGTAGAGGTCCTGGTCCAGGTGGGCGGTGAAGGCGTGCCGGGCGTCCAGCATCACCACCACGTCGTCCACGTCCTGCGGCCAGCCCTCCGCCAGCCGCCGGCCGGTGGTGATCTGGACCGGGCGGCCCACCCGGTTCAGATTCGTCCGGTGCCGCGCCAGCAGCGCCGAGATGCTGCTGATCCCCGGCACCACCTCGTGCTCGAAGGCCACCCGGCCGCGCTCCCGCACCTCGTCGAGGATCGCGAGCGTGGAATCGTAGAGCGAGGGATCGCCCCACACCAGGAACGCGCCCGTCTCGCCCTCCGCCAGATCCTCCGCGACGAACCGCTCGAAGATCTCGGCCCGCGCGCTGCGCCAGCCGTCCACCGTCGGGGCGTACTCCGCCGGAGTCCGGTCCCGGTCCGGGTCGCGGCCCTCCACCAGCCGGTGCCCGGGGCGGGCGTGCGCGTCGAGCATCGCCCGCCGCAGCCCGGTCAGATCCGCCTTCTCCTCGCCCTTCTCCAGGATGAGGAACGCGTCCGCCGCGCCGATCGCCCGGACCGCCTGGAGAGTCAGGTGCTCCGGGTCGCCCGCGCCTATGCCGATCACTGAGAACTTCTTCACCCCGCTATTGTGCCCACCATGCGTGCCGCCCTGTTCGTCACCTGCGTCAACGACGCGCTGTACCCCCGCACCGGCATCGCCGCCGTACGCCTCCTGGAGCGCCTCGGCGTCGGCGTCGACTTCCCCGCCGCCCAGAGCTGCTGCGGGCAGCCGCAGTACAACACCGGCTACCGGCGCGAGGCCGAACCCCTGCTGCGGCGGACCGCCGCCGCCTTCGCCGGCCACGCGTACGTGGTCACGCCCTCCGCCTCCTGCGCCGCCATGCTCCGCGAGCACTACCCGCGCATCGGCCGGGAAGCCGCCCGGGAGGGCCGCGGCACGGAGCTGGCCGAGGCCGCCGAAGCCCTCGCGCCGCGCGTGTACGAACTCACCGAGTTCCTGGTGGACGTGCTCGGCGTGACCGACGTCGGCGCGTACTTCCCCCACACCGTCACCTACCACCCCTCCTGCCACGGCCTGCGCGGCCTGCGCCTCGGCGACCGCCCCCGGCGGCTGCTGGCCGCGGTGAAGGGCCTGGACCTCGTCGACCTGCCGGGCGCCGAGGAATGCTGCGGCTTCGGCGGCACCTTCGCGGTGAAGAACCCGGCGGTCTCCGCCTCCATGGGCACGGACAAACTCACCGCCGCGGCCACCACCCCCGCCACCGTCCTCTGCGGCACCGACAACTCCTGCCTCACCCACCTGGACGGCCTCGTACGCCGCACCGGCACCGGGCCGCGGACCCTGCACATCGCCGAGATCCTGGCCGCCACCGAGGAGGAACCACCGCTGTGACCGCGACCCACCTCGGCATGCCCGCCTTCCCCGAGGCCGCACGGAAGGCCGTCCAGGACCCCGTCCTGCGCGCCAACCTCCGGCACGCCACGCACACCATCCGCGACAAACGCGCCCGCGCCGTCGCCGAGCTGGCGGACTGGGAGCGGCTGCGGGCCGCCGGGAAAGCCGTCAAGGACCACACCCTGCGCCATCTCGACCACTACCTCCTCCAGTTGGAGGCGGCCGTCACCGCCGCCGGCGGCACCGTGCACTGGGCCGTCGACGCCGAAGAGGCCAACCGGATCGTCACCGACCTCGTCCGCGCCACCGGGGAACGCGAGGTCGTCAAGGTCAAATCCATGGCCACCCAGGAGATCGGCCTCAACGAAGCCCTGGAAGCCGCCGGGATCGCCGCCTACGAGACCGACCTCGCGGAGCTGATCGTCCAGCTCGGCCACGACCGCCCCTCCCACATCCTCGTCCCCGCCATCCACCGCAACCGCGCCGAGATCCGCGACATCTTCCGCACCGAGATGGGCCGCTGGGGACGCCCCGCCCCCGAAACCCTCGGAGACGACCCGCGCGAACTCGCCGAAGCGGCCCGCCTGCACCTGCGCGAGAAGTTCCTGCGCGCCAAGGTCGCCGTCTCCGGCGCCAACTTCATGGTCGCCGAGACCGGCACCCTGGTCGTCCTCGAATCCGAGGGCAACGGCCGCATGTGCCTCACCCTCCCCGAGACCCTGATCTCCGTCGTCGGCATCGAGAAGGTCGTCCCCACCTTCCGCGACCTGGAGATCTTCCTCCAGACCCTGCCGCGCTCCTCCACGGCCGAGCGGATGAACCCGTACACCACCATGTGGTCCGGCACCACCGAGGGCGACGGCCCCACCGCCTTCCACCTCGTCCTCCTCGACAACGGCCGCACCGACACCCTCGCCGACGAGACCGGCCGCCAGGCCCTGCGCTGCATCCGCTGCTCCGCCTGCCTCAACGTCTGCCCCGTCTACGAACGCGCCGGCGGCCACGCCTACGGATCGGTCTACCCCGGCCCCATCGGCGCCGTCCTCAGCCCCCAACTGCGCGGCACCACCAGCGAGATCGACGCCTCCCTGCCCTACGCCTCCACCCTGTGCGGCGCCTGCTACGAGGTCTGCCCCGTCGCCATCGACATCCCCGAGATCCTGCTCCACCTGCGTGAACGCATCGCGCAGGGCGGCCCGGCCACCCGCGAAGGCGTCCGCGTCCGGCTCCGCCCCGCGCACGGCCACACCGCCGAACGCGCCGCGATGCGCGCCGCCCGGCTGCTCCTGGACCGGCCCGGCGCCCTGCGCGCGGGGGAGCGGCTGCTCGCGCGGGCCCGCCGGCTGGCCCCGCGCCGGCTGCCCGGAGCGGGCCGCGCCTGGACCGACACGCGCGAGCTGCCCGCCGTACCGGCCGCCTCCTTCCGCGACTGGTGGAGCCGGGAGCGAGGGACGGGCCGATGAGCAGCAAGGACCGCATCCTGTCCCGTATCCGCCGGGCGGTGGGCCCGCCCGGCGCCGGCCCGGCCGAGGCGGCGATCCCGCGCGACTACCTCCCCGTACACGGCACCCGCACCCCGCGGCAGCGGACCGACCTGCTCGCGGCGAACCTCACCGAGTACCGCGCCCGCGTCCACCGCACCGACGAGCATGGCTACCGCGAGGTGCTGGACGCCCTGCTCGCGGACGCCCGTACGGTGCAGCTCCCGCCGGAGCCCGGCTTCGACTGGCGGCCCGGACCCGCCACCACCTGCACCTCCGCGCACACCTCCGCCCGCGACCTCGACCGCGTCGACGCCGTGGTCACCGGCTGCGCCCTCGCGATCGCCGAGACCGGCACCCTCGTCCTGGACGGCGGCCCGGGCCAGGGCCGACGGCTGATCACCCTCGTCCCCGACCACCACATCTGCCTCGTACGGGTACCCGCGCAGGTGGTGGACTCCGTACCGCAGGCCCTCCGCCTCCTCGACCCGGCCCGGCCCCTGACCTGGATCTCCGGCCCCTCCGCCACCAGCGACATCGAACTGGACCGGGTGGAAGGGGTCCACGGCCCCCGCCGACTGGACGTACTCCTCGTGGCCCCGGCCGGGGGCTGAACCGGGGACGCGCGCACAATGGGCCCCATGTCATCCCGTATCGCCCTCACCGCCCTCGTCGTCCACGACTACGACGAGGCCATCGACTTCTACACCCGCGCCCTCGGCTTCGACCTCGTCGAGGACACCGCCCGCCCGGACGGCTCCCGCTGGGTCGTGGTCCGCCCGCCCGGCGCCACCGAGTCGGCGCTGCTGCTGGCCCGCGCGAAGGACGAGGCCCAGCGCGCGCGGGTGGGCGACCAGACCGGCGGCCGCGTCGGCTTCTTCCTGTACACCGACGACTTCGCCCGCGACCACGCCCGTATGAGCGCCGAGGGCGTCCGCTTCCTGGAGCAGCCGCGCCACGAGCCGTACGGCTCCGTCGCCGTCTTCGAGGACCTGTACGGCAACCGCTGGGACCTCCTCCAGCCGGCCACCGTCTGAGGAAGCCCCTACGCCTCCCCGGCCAGCCGCGGCGCCTCCCGCGCGGCGTCCACGGCCGGGCCTCCGCCCTCCACCCGCGGGGCCAGCGCCCGCGCCCAGCGGACGAGCCCCGGCACGTCCATCCCGTACGTGTCGGGGGCGGCGGCCGGGCCGTCGCCGTCCGCGAACTCCGCGATCCCGGCGGCGCCGCGCCGCAGCAGCCTCGCCCCGCCGACCGTGTTGCCGCGCGCGGCGTGGGTGAGGCCGACGGCGAGCTGGGCGAGCCCGCGCCACAGCGGGGCGGCGGTCCGCGGCCCGGACTTCCAGGCGTCCTCGAATACCTCGTGCGCGTGGAACGGCATCCCGGCGTCCAGCAGCCGCTGCGCCTCCCGCACCGTCTCGGCGGGCGAGCGCACCACCCCCTCGGGCTGCCGCTCCACGCCGGGGGCGCCGTAGGCCAGCGGCCGCCCCAGCCCGTCCCGCGGCCGGGCACTGCGCGCCCGCCCTCCGGCATCCCGATCCCGTGCGTCGTCCACACCTCATCTTCTCCTGCGGATCTCGTGCGGCTCTCCTGCGTCTCCCCGGCGGCCGCCTGCGCCGATTACCGGTGCATGAACATCCCTCGGCGTGCGGTAATGTTCTGCATGTGCCGCCGGGCAGGGGGAAACCCCAGGTCGCAGGCACAACGGGACGTGGCGCAGCTTGGTAGCGCACTTGACTGGGGGTCAAGGGGTCGCAGGTTCAAATCCTGTCGTCCCGACTTGCGAGTACGCAGGTCGGAGGCCGTGTCGGAAGTATCCGATACGGCCTCGAAGTCGTTTTGGGGGCCTGCCGCGAGGTCTCATGGGTGGTGGTGCGTGGTGTGCCGCGCCAGGAAGCGGACCTTGCCGGGGGACAGGCCCGTGAGGGCGGCGGTGTCCTGGGCGCTGTAGCCGAGGGCGGCGAGGGTGCGGATGTCGTCGCGGTCGGTGGCCGGGGCGTCGTGGTGGCGGTGGACCTCGGTGCGCAGGTGTTCCCAGGCCCGCTGGGCGGGGGCCGGGTCGGTGATGATCTCCCGCCAGGCGCCGAGGACGGTGGTGAAGGTGTCGCGGACGGCGCGTTCGGCCTCGCGGGGGTCCAGATGGGCGTGGGCGTAGGCGGTGTAGTGGCTGTGCTGGAGGAGGCGGAAGGCTTCGAAGGCCAGGTGGTGTGTGCTGGGGCGCGGGTTCATGGGGTGGGCTCCGGTTCGGGGCCGGCGGGTGGCGTGGCCCGCTGCTGCGGCGGGTAGGGCGGATGCGGCTGGGTGGCCTGCCAGAGGGCGCGGAGCTCGGCGGGGCGGCCGCGCAGGGCCACGATGATCCGGGCGGTGGTCTCCCAGTCGGGGACCTGGCCGCCGTTGAGGATGCGGGCGATCTCGCCGACGCGCAGACCTTGGCCGGAGCCGGCGCCGCAGGCCCGCTGGATGGTCCACAGGTCCGGGCTGCCGGTGGCGAGGTGCAGGCTCTTGAGGGAGAGCCGCAGTTGCCGGGCCGCGGCCTCGCGGTCGGCCGGCGGGGGTGCGGGGGCGTGGCTGGGGGGTCGCTGGGCCGCTTCCCAGAGCACCCGTAGGACGGTGGGGTCCGCGTCGACTACGGCGGCGAACTGCAGGACGACGGGCCAGGAGGGTCCGCGGCTGCCGGCCACGACGCGGGACAGGTGCGAGGGGGAGATCCCCATGTCCAGGGCGGTCTCCTTGAGGGAGCGCTTGGTCTGGCGCTGGAGGAAGGAGAGGGCGGAGGCGAGCTGTTGCCGTGGGTCCTCGGGCGGTTGCAGGGGTACGCGCACGCCCGTGCTCCCGTCGGCGCCGTCGGCGGTGGTGGCGGGGGAGGGCTGGACGGGCACGGACACGGACATCGACAGGGACGCGGACAGGGCGGCGTTCGTCGACGCGGGCAGCGATGTCGACGCGGGCACGGCGGGACGGGCGGCGCGGGCCTTCCGTACCCGGGCCAGGCGTCTCGCGACCCGGTCCGGGGTCCACTGCTTGCGGAGGTGGTCGGGGCTGACGCCGGAGCCCTCGGCCATGTCCCGCCACGAGTCGCCCCGTGCCCGGCCGCGGGCGACGGCGGCGGCCTTGGTGTCCTCCACCAGGTTCTCGATGGTGAGGAGCTGGCGAAGGATGTCCGGGGTGCGGGGCTCGGCGAGCTGCTGGGAGACCAGGCGGGTGACTTCCAGCTGGAGGTCGTGGGTGGCGGCCTGGAGGTCCTGGTCCTGTTCGGAGCAATCGGGAGGCCCGGAGGTGCGGGAGGCGTAGCGGCATTTTTCCGAGCAGTGGGACCGGGGCCGGCCGGGGCCGACGGGCACGGAGTAGGTGGTGCCGCAGTGTGCGCATTTACGGAAGTGCCGGCGCGGCGCGGGGCTGGGCATCGGGTGCCCCTTTCGGGGGAAAACGCCGAGGGATTTGGTGGCACGCTGCGGTCTGTACGGCCGCTGGAGAGACAGAACCCCTGCGTAGCGGTGTGATCGGGCATGGTGGGCTGGCATGTACCACCGGCCCGGGTGCCCGGGCCGGTGGCAGGGGGTGGCGAATTTCAGAATCGGCGAACCCGCTTGTAGGCGAGTCGGCTGCCCGCCGCGATCACCGAAATAGCTATGGCCAGAGCCGCCAGGACCGCGGGGTCGGTGACCCCGGTGATGAGGATGACCGGCAGTACGGGCAGGGCGATGAAGAGCCCGCCGCCCGCCGTGACCGCCAAGTCATCGGCCCTGCAAGTTTCCCCTGATGCAAAAGGGGCCATGATACCGTCGGCACCTGATTCCGGCGCCCGTAAAGGACGTTGGCGGCGATTGCGGTTGTACGGCACGTAGTGCTCCTTCGGGGCATGGGTGTAGCGCGATCGGACTCGCACGGTTGAACAAGGCCCTGGCTGTGGTTTGCACGCCCCCGCCAGGGCACTTGTCGTTTCCGGCATACACCGGTGACCGGGACGATAACCCCGGAGCGCTGCGCAGCGCCACGCGCACGGAGGGTTATGGCCGCATGCGCCCAGTTGGGCACACAAACCCCTGTTCACCCCATGAACCGCAACAGTTCAAGTGTGTGCACGCGCTGGCGTCACATTCGAACAGGAACGATCCGATGATGCATCAGAACGACAATCGGCGCGGCCTATGTCATGGATCGTGGCGCACTCCGGGAAGGTCATGTCACCCCCTGTGGCACCCCTTTCCCCACCGCTGAAAACCCCCGAGTGACCAACGCCACGCCCAGCCACCCCCCACCGGCGCAAACCCCGGAGCACGCGCCCCCGGGGCTCGCAACAGCCGCTGCGGTTGGACCAGTCGGGCGGGCCGCCCCCGCTCGGACCACTCCGGCGGGGCCGAGTCCTTCACATGGCGAAGCCCTGGAAGGTGCCCCGGGGATCCTCCATGGCGGCTTCCTTGAAGTCGCTGAAGGACAGATTCGCGATCATCAGGTTCGCGTGCATCTCATGGATGCCGGCGGGGACGATGCGGATCTCGCCGCTGTCCTCCTCGAACTCCTCGTCGCTGTCGCACTCTTCCCGGACCAGCACCGACACGGCCAGCAAGGTCGTGGGCCCGTCACGCATCGAGTCGCGGTCGGCGAGGAACACCACGCTCAACTCCTCGTCGGCGGACGCCGCGGAGAGAATCTGGTCCGAGGTCCATCCCGCCCACCGCGGATCGTCGACGATGTGGTGATGCGGCTCGCCGTCGCCGTCGCCCCAGCTCCTGATCAGCTCCGCTTTCACCACGGCCCATGCCTGTTCGTCGCTGTAGTCGGTTCTGATGATCAGCGCCGCGTGCTGATCACGTTCCGCCAGCCACTCGATACGGTCACTCACGCCGCTTCCTCCCTCCGCGCAGGTCACAGCCCGCGCATCATTCCGCAGGCACGCTACGCGAGACCACTGACAGGCGCGTGGGCGGTTCGGCCGGCACGGCTCGCCAACCACCCCGCTCCGTCGGAGGGGGCAGTGCGCGCGCGGCGTACGGGCTCGGACGGCTTCCGCCCGCGGCAGTGCACAGACCGGTTTGTGCGGTGGGAGTTTTGGTGGATCCGGGTGTGGGGGTGGGTGGCTGCTGCACGCTGGGAGGGGTCGGGTCGGGATCGGTTCCGTCTGTGCGGGCTGTTGGGAAGGGGCGGGGTGTGGTGGACCGGGTGTTGGAGGCGATGGGTAGGGCGCACGAGGGGTCGATCGGGGTGCTGCTCGCGGACCGGACCGAGCCGGGGCCCGTGTACTTCGACGTAGGCAGTGGCGCGCACGTGCCGTCCTCGACGCAGTGGCACGCCTACGACGGCCGGGTCGGCCGGCCCAAGGCCGCGCTGCTGCGCGGGGCTTGTGCGTGCGGCTGGCGGGGGGCCGCCGAATATCCGCTGGACTGGAGCGCGCTCGATCAGCGGAGGCCGCTGTACGAGGCCGATGTGGATCTGGACGGGCCCATCGCGGACTACAAGGCGCATCTGATGGTGGTGCGGGAGGCCGCCGTGGCGCTGCCCGCGTCACTGGTCGGGTTGTTGGCCTCGTTGAAGGGGGAGCTGGAGAGCGCGGCCCTGCAGGAGCCATTGGTGGCGTTGAAGGCGCTGGCCGATCTGCGGTATCTGATCGACGCGGTGGGATCGCGGGCGACATTGGCGGTGCAGGCCGGGAGGGTGCCGCTGGAGACGGTCGCCACCGCGCTCGGTACGAGTGAACCGGCCGCCCGGGGATATCTGCGCGGCTACCGCTGGCCCTGACGGGCGTGGGCCGCGTACGGGTGCTGGATCTCCTCCGGGTGGGCCGTGTGGAGGACCGCCTGTTCCGGGGTGATGATGCCTGTGGAGACCAGGGCGTTGAGGCCCGCCTCCAGGGTCTGCATTCCCTCGCGGTGGCCCGTCGCGATCATGTTGCGGATCTGGCGGGTCTTGCCCTCGCGGATCAGGTTGCGGATCGCCGAGGTGCCCACCAGTACCTCGAAGGCGGCCACCCGGCCCCCACCGGCCCGGGGGACGAGCGTCTGGTTGAGGATGCCGGCCAGCGTGTGCGCCAATTGCAGCCGGATCTGCGGCTGTTGTTCAGCCGGGAAGACGTCGACGATGCGGTCCAGCGTCTGTGACGTGTCGTTGGTGTGCAGGGTGGCGAAGACCAGGTGCCCCGTCTCGGCGATGGTCAGGGCGGCCGAGATGCTTTCCGGGTCGCGCATCTCGCCGAGCAGCAGCACATCCGGATCCTCGCGCAGCGCCGAGCGCAGTGCGGCGGGGAAGGAGTCGGTGTCGGTGCCGATCTCCCGCTGGCTGACCGCCGCGCGCTTGTGCGGGTGCAGGTACTCGATCGGGTCCTCGATGGTGAGGATGTGCACCGGCCGGTACGTGTTGACGTGGTCCAGGAGCGCCGCCAGGCTGGTCGACTTGCCCGAGCCGGTCGGCCCGGTGACCAGGACCAGCCCGCGCGGCAGGCCCGCCCACCCGACGACGACCGGCGGGAGCCCGAGCTGTTCGGCCGAGGGCACGGTGAAGGGGATGATCCGCAGCGCCAGTGCCGACGCGCCGCGCTGGACGAAGGCGTTGCCGCGCAGCCGGGCCCGCTCCCCCCAGCTGAACGCGAAGTCGACCTGTCTCTCCCGGCGGAACCGTGCCGTGAGTTCCGTACCCAGGACGCCGCTCACCAGGCGGTCCACCTCGGGCTCGGTCAGTACGGGCCCCTCGACCGGGCGCAGGGCTCCGTCCACGCGGAGGAACGGTGCCGAGCCGGCGGTGAGGAGCAGGTCGCTGCCGCCCCGCTCCCAGAGGTCACTGAGCAGGTGGTCGATGAGCGTGGCACGGGGGCCGGGCATGGCGGTCTCCAAGGTGGCGTGTCGGCTCAAGGCAGCACCGTCCACTGCTTGACGGTGCTGGTGTGGCCGTCGAAGGACACGGCGGCCCGGAGGAGGGGCCCGGACAGCAGGTCGATCCGGGTGCCGGCGAGCCGCCCGGTCACGCCGCCGCTCCCGCCGGTGACGGCGTAGGTCACGGTCAGCGCGGCCAGTTGGGAGGCTTCGGTCAGGCCGCACGGGGTCAGGTCGAACTGGTCGGTGACCGGGGCGCCGGAGCCGGGACGGACCGGCACGGTCAGTGCGGTCTCGGCATCGGCGCAGGTGCTGCCGGGGAAGATCACCGACAGTCGTAGCGCTGCCACGTCGCCCTCCTCGTGGTGCGACAGGTGCAGGACGGTGTGGTCGAGAGGGCCCGTCCGGGCCGGTGGGGTGTAGCCGCCGAGGGTGAGGGAGGCCCGGCCGCCGCCGGGGACGGTGGCCTCCGTGACGTCGACCGGCGCGCCGGGGGCCGGGGGCGTGAAGCCGGTGACGGCGGTGGCCGAGGCCGGCTTCGCGGTCACGGCCGGATACGTCGTGAACAGCACCGGCTCCGGCGGTATCCCGATCACGGGGCGGAGATATCCGGCGGCCGGGCTGATGCCGAGGGCGATGGTCCGGGCGATGATGCCGCGGGTGACCACCTGCGAGCCGACCCGGCTCATCGACAGGTCGACGGCGGCGGTCGGCGCGTACACGGTGCCGTGGATCAGCAGGCGGCTCTGAGCGCCGGCCGTGTCGGCGTCGGCGGTGGACTTGATCACCGCGCAGCCGCTGCCCGCCGTGAGGCAGCCGGACAGGGGCCTGAGGGAGGGGGCCCGGAATACGAGGTCGAGCTCGACGCCGTCGAGCCGGACGGCCGCGTCGGTGCTGCCCGTGCCCAGCCGCGCCCCGTAGTCGGCGGCGAGCCGGGACAACTGCTCGGCCTTCGTGATCCCGCAGGCGGCGAGGTCGATCACGTCGACGCCGAGTGCCCCGCGGTGGGCGGTCAGGGCGTGGCTCGCGTCGCACGCGGTACCGGTGCCGGAGACCGTCAGCGCGGCCGTGGGGGGCTCCGGGGCGGAGGGCGGGGCCGGGGTGGTGTCGTCGCCCTGGTGGGCCACCCGTAGCAGGACCTTGTCGATCACCGCCCCGGCCGGCAGGGGCAGCGTCGCGAAGCCGCCGAGCCGGATCGAGGCCGAGGGGGTGGCCGTGGCGAGGGTCGCGGTCGAGGCGGCGGTGTCGATCGCTTGCGCGTTCTTCGGGGTGAGGAAGGCGGCCGTGCCGGTCGCCGTGGTGGGGCGGATCGACAGCGGGGGGCGGTGGGCCAGTTCCAGGGCTACGCCGTCGAGTTGAGCGGTGGCGGTGGTGCCGCCGGTGCCGAGGGTGGCGGTGTAGGTGACGGCCAGGCCGGTGAGCTGGGCCGGGTCGGTCAGCCCGCAGATGGCGGCCAGGTCCAGGGTGTCGGTGCCCAGGGCGCCCGGGCGTGCGGTGAGCTTCTGCGGGGTGGTGCAGGAGCGGGGGAGGGCGGGCCCGGTGAGGGCGACGGTGGCCGTCGGTGGCGGGCCGCCGGCCGCGCCGGGGTCCTCGCGGTGCGCGATGTGCAGCAGGGCCGCGTCCAGGGCCGAACCGGGCGCCACCGCGGGGGTGTCGAAGCCGGTGAGGTCGATGGTGGCCGTCGGCTTGACCCGGTCGAGTGGGGCGCGGGCCGTCTGTGTGCCGTCGATCGCCTGGGCGTCGGCCGCCGGGACGAACGCCGTCGATCGCACGCTCGTCGCGGGGCGGGGCGGCGGCGGATCCGCGACCACTTCCAGCCAGATGCCGTCCAGGGCGTGGGCGCCCTCGGTGCCGCCCGCTGTCAGCCCGGCGGTGTAGGTGGCGGTCAGGCCGGTCAGCTGGGCGGGGTCGGTGATACCGCAGGCTTTCAGGTCGATACGGTCGTCACCGAGGGCGGCGGGCCGTGCCGTGAGCGGCAGGTCAGTGCACCGGCCCCCGCCGCCCGCCGGGGCGACATGCAGCCGGGGCGCGGCCGCGTCGCCGGTCTCCCGATGCGCCACGCGCAGTAGGGCGGAGTGGATCGTGGACCCCGGCGGTAGGGGCGGCCGGCCGAAGCCGGCCAGGGTGATCGACGCGGACCGGGCCGCCGGGGTCAGCTCGGCGCCGGCCACCGACGGGACGGGCTGCTCCCCGATCTCCAGGGCGTGACCGGGCTCCGTACCGGCGGCGGTGAACCCGGTCGACGCGGTCACGGCAGTCGGCTTGAACGTGGTCGGCGTGCGGTAGGCGACCTCCAGCCGTACGCCGTCCAGGCGCGCCGTGGCGCGGGTGCCGCCGGGGTCAAGGGTGGCGGCGTAGGTCACGGTCAGACCGGAGAGCCGGGCCGGATCGGTGAGCCCGCACGCGCCCAGCAGGTCGATCGGGGGATCGATGGCCAGGGCCGGGTGCCGGGGCAGGCGGTCGGTGCGGCAGGTGTCGCCGCCGACGGCGGTGGTGACCTGCACGGCGCCCTCGGCGGTCAGGTCGCCCTCGTCCGCGTGGCCGATACGCAGGGTCGCGCCGGTGATCACCGAGCCGGGCGGCACCCGTGGGGCGAAGCCGCCGAGCTGTAGGGAGGCCGAGCGGCGTCCCGTCGGGTCGAGGGCGGCGTCGGCCGTGCAGCTCGCGGTGCCCGTCGGCTGCGGACAGCCGGGCAGGGTCGGGCGTTCGCCGCCGGTCAGGGCGTGGGCCGGGTGGGTGAAGCCGGTGTTCGTCACCACCGCCGTCGGTGTGAGGGTGTGGGACGGCTTCGGCGGCTGGATCCCGTACACCGCCAGCTGCTGGGCGTCCGGGGTCACCGGCGCGCACAGCTCGACGTGCCCCCGGTCGACCTGGAACCGGCTGCCGCCGCCCATCATGATCTCGACCCCTTCGGGCCGCGTCGCATCGCATCCGCCCGGGCTGGGGACGGCCGGGCGGGTGGCGGCTCCGGGATCCCAGCCCGCACGCGTGCCGCCGACCACGCTGACCGTGGGGTCGTCGACCGTCCAGAGCGCGGAGCCGCCGGCGAAGGTGAAGTCGAAGGAGTACAGGCCCGGTTGGAGCCAGACGACCACGCCGGGGCAGCCGCCGTCGGTGAGACGGGTGAGGGCGCGGGCGTCGTCGTAGTAGCCGGGCTGCAACCGCACCAGCCAGGAACCGGGGGCGGGGCACACGGGCACCGTCCGCCGGACGGGGACGGCCGTGGCGGGCGGGGCGTGGTCCGGGTCGCCGCCGACGGCCGTGTCGGCGGGAGAGGGCGGGGTGTCGTCGGCGCAGTTGTGGGCGTACGGGGCCTGGGTGGCGGGCAGTTGGGCCTGGGACACGGCACGTGAGCAGTTCCCGACGGCGGACACGTCGCCCGACACCACCATCGAGGCGCCGGTGCCGGTGGTGATGCCCGCGTGGGAGAACACGCTGCCCTGCACGCGCAGTCCGGGCGTGGTCACATGGATGCCGTCCCCCGCCGCCCGGCCCAGGCTGCGCAGCGCGTCGGGCGGTTGGGTCGCGCGGGCGGTCGCGGGGGAGGCGTTGAGAGGATCGCAGTGCACGATCATCCGCGCGCCGTTGATCGGCGGGGCGGTGTAGTCGGCGCAGGGGTTGCCCTGCGAGAAGTTCTCGATCGCGAGCTGCGTGGCACCGTCCGCGCTGTAACCGCGCCTGCCCTGGTCGGCGTACACGCTCGCGGCTCTGAGCCCCGCGCCCGCGAAGGACAGGAGCGAGACGGCGACCAGGGTGAAGACGAGGACGAAGGCCAGCGCGAGGATCAGCGTCGCGCCCTCCTCGTCCCTGCGCGGACGGAGCCGGTCGCGGCGGGCGGTCATGACGCGCTCGATCGTCGGACGGCGGTGAGGGCCGTCGGGGGCGCGGCGGGGTCGCTCCGCACGGTCAGTGTTACCTCCATGGGCGAGGTGCACGAGGTCTCGGCACCGCAGCTCAGCGTCACCGGAAGGGTGGACGGGGTGCCGGTGAACCGGCCCAGCACTGTGGTGACGGCGGCGCCCGCGTCGGTGCACCTCACCCGGCGGAGGGCTCCGGTCGGCCGGTCGTAGGTGTAGACGATGTCGGCGCCGGGCCGGCTCAGGTGGACGATCACGCCGGTGCCGGTGCCGGTGCCGGCACCGGTGCCGGTGTCGGTGACGCCGCACGCGGGGTCGGTCGTGACGGCGTGCGCGCTCTGGACGTCGCCGTAGAAGTAGCGGTTGAGCGTGCCGACCGCGCTGGTGGCGGCCACCCGCTTCTCCGTGTCCGCCGTGAACCGCAGGCCCAGGATGATGGCCTGGGGCAGCAGGGTCGCCACGATGCCCAGGATGACGATCGTGACCAGCAGTTCGGTCAGCGTGAAGCCTGACTCCGAGCGGATGATGCGCTGTTGGGGAGAGGTCATGACAGCATCGACTCCCGCTTGACCACTTCGAGCGTCGCGTCCGCCGCGTCCGCCGCGTCCGTCCCGTCCCTGGCGGGGCGGCGCGGGCCGGTCGAGCGTACGGTGAGCGTCACCTTCTGCACCCCGGTGTCGGCCGCCGGGCAGGACCGGCCGAAGGTGCCCGCCCCGTCCCAGTACGCGACCGTGACGGTCACGGTGTACCCGGTCGGCGCCGCCGGGGTTCCGTACCCGCTCGCGCAGGGCACGTACGGCTCGCTGACGATCCGCTCGGCGGCGCTTCGGAGCACCGAATCGGCGCCGGTCACCTTCTGCTGCGTGGCGGAGCTGGTGATCGCGGTACCGATGCCGCCGAGGACGGCCACGAAGGCGACGCCGATGAGGACGACGGCGACCAGGACCTCGATCAGCGTCTCGCCCTCCTCGCCGCGACGGCGCCGCAGGCGCCGCAGTCGCCGCAGGGGGCGGCACGGTCGGCGGTCCGGGCCGGTCACGGGACCTCGACCTGGTTGTAGACGCCGTAGATCGCGGAGAGGAGGGCGACGGCCACGAAGCCCACGACCGCCCCGACCATGATCACCACGGCGGGCTCGAACAGGCTGGTCAGCCGCTTGAGCTTGTGCTGCAGTTCCTTCTCGTAGAACTCCGAGACATTGGCGAGCTGGTCGTCCAGGGTTCCCGTCTCTTCCCCCACACGCATCATCTGCGTGACCGCGCCGGGGAACAGCTTGGTGCGGGCGATCGGCCGGGAGATGCCGCCCCCTTCGAGCATCTCCTTCCGCGCCGTCCCGATGGCCCGTTCGTACACCCGGTTGTTGGCGCCCGCACTGGCCAGGCCAAGGGCCTCCGGGATGGGCACGCCTGCCTTGATCATCGAGGTCAGGATCCGGCAGAACCGTTCGATGACCATGTACCGGACCACGTCCCCGACCACCGGCATCGCCAGCAGGGAGCGGTCGCGCAGCATTCGCCCCTGATCGGTCTGCAGGGCAGCGACCAGCGCCACGACGAGCGCGAGCAGCCCGCCGAGGATGACCGGATACCAGGCGGTGACGAAGTCGGTGAAGCCCAGCAGGATCCGCGTAGGCAGCGGAAGTTCGGCGTTGAAGGAGGCGAAGAACAGCTTGAAGCGCGGCAGTACGAAGATGACGAGGACGAGCACGACGGCCACGGCCAGCACCATCACCAGGCTCGGATAGGTCAGAGCGGACCGGATGGTGCGCCGGCCCTCCACGTCGCGCTCGATGTAGCGGCCCAACTGTGCCATCACCACGTCGAGTTCACCGGTGGCCTCGGCCGAGCGGAGGACGGAGACGTAGAAGGGCGGGAGCGCCGTGGTGTGGGCGGCCATCGCGGCGGCGAAGCTCGCGCCGAACCGCAGCGAGTCCATGACATCACCGAGCACCTTGCCCAGCTTCTTGTCCTTGGTCTCGGCGCGGATGATCTCCAGGGCGTCCAGGAGGGGGACTCCGGCCTTGATGAAGGCGGCCATCTGGCGGGAGAAATTGCTCAGTTCGACCAGGTCGACCTTGGCCGCGGTCAGTTCGAGCCGGAGCAGATCGCGTCCCGCCGCCTTGACCGACTGCACCTGGTAGCCCTGCCGCGTCAGGCTGTCGGTCACGCCGCCGACACTGGAGCCGGTGAGCACGCCGATGGCCCGTTTCCCGTCCGGCCCGAGGGCGACGTACTTGAAGGTGGCCATGCCGATGCCCTCCCGGGTCCGGTGTGTCAGAGGTTCGCGTCGTCGTCGGAGTGGGGGGTACGGAATCCAGCGCGCCCGGCGCGGTCCGGAGGAGGCGGGCTAGACCACGTACACGCTGGACATGATCTCGGCGATGGTGGTGGTCCCCTCCTCCACCAGGCGGACGCCTCCGTCCAGGAGGCTGTCCATGTGCTGAGCGCGGGCGGCCCCGCGCAGGCTGTCGATCGGTGCCTTCTCGACGAGCAGCCGCTTCACCGCCTCGCTCATCACGAGCAGTTCGAAGACGCCGATCCGCTCCTGGTAGCCGGTGCGGGAGCAGAAGTTGCAGCCCCGGCCCTGCCAGAACCCGATGTCGGTGGAGCCTCCCGCCTTCGCGAAGAAGGCCAGCTCGTCCACGCCCGGCCGGTAGGGCTCGCGGCACTGGTCGCAGATCCGCCGCACCAGGCGCTGGCTGACCACACCGGCCACGGTGGAGGTGATCAGGAAGGGCTCGATGCCCATGTCCGCGAACCGGTGCAGCGCGGAGCAGGCGTCACCCGCGTGGATGGAGGACAGGACGAAGTGGCCGGTCAGGGCGGACTCCACCGCGATCCGCGCGGTCTCGGCGTCCCGGACCTCACCGATCAGGATCACATCGGGGTCCTGCCGGAGGATCGAGCGCAGCCCGGTCGCGAAGGAGACGCCCGCCTGCTCGTTGATCTGGATCTGGTTGACCGACGGCACCACGTACTCCACCGGGTCCTCCACGGTGGTGATATTGCGCTCGCTCTGGTTCAGCTCACCGAGCGTGGCGTACAGGGTGGTCGTCTTGCCGCTGCCGGTCGGTCCGCCGCAGACGACCATGCCGTAGGGGGAGCGCAGCAGGGAAGCGAACCGCTCGTGGGTCGCGGCGGGCATGCCGAGCTCGGCCAGCCGCAGCAGGGTGCGGTTGCTGTCGAGCAGGCGCAGCACCGCCTTCTCGCCCCAGATGGTGGGGGTGGTGGAGACCCGGATGTCGACCGACCGGCCGTCGATCTCGGTGGCGATCTGCCCGTCCTGCGGGCGCCGCCGGTCGACGATGTTCATATTGGCCATGATCTTGATCCGGCTGACCACGGACGGGCCCATGTTCTCCGGCAGGCTCAGTACGTCGTGCAGCGCGCCGTCGATCCGGTACCGGACCCGGACCCGGTCGGCGTGCGGTTCGATGTGGATGTCCGAGGCCCGGTCGCGCAGCCCCTGGGTCAGCATGAGGGTGACCAGGTGCACGACCGGCGCGTCCTCGCTCACCACCCTGGCCCCGGAGCCGGCCTCGCGGCCGGTCTCGGTCGCCTTGAACGCCTCGACCAGGCTGCTGACGCCCGACAGCGCCCGGTAGGCGCTGTCGATCGCGCGCCGGATGTCGGCGGGAGCCGCGATCGCCAGCCGCACCCGGTCCGGTGCGACGGCCCGGCCGATCTCGTCGAGCACGCGCGGGTCACCGGGATCGCCCGCCGCGATCAGCAGCGTGTCCTCGGCCCGCCGTACGGCGACGACGCCCAGCGCGCGGGCCAGCGCCTCCGGCACCCGGGCGGCGGCCTCGGGATCCGGATCGCTCTGGCGCAAGTCGGCGACGGGGAGGTCGAGTTGTTCCGCCAGTGCTTCGATCAGCGAGCGCTCCTCGACCATGCCCAGCTCGACGAGGAGGGCGCCGAGCCGCTTGTCCGAGGCCGACTGCTGGAGCAGCGCCTCGTCCACCTGCGCCGGGGTGAGCAGCCCGCGCCGCACGAGCAGTTCCCCGATGCGCGGGCGCTCGTGCCCGCCCTGGGCTGAGCCCGGCGCCGCGTCGGGCGGGGTGGTGGTGTCCTCCTCGCCCGCAGGGCTTGCCGCCGCCACGCGGCGCCGGAGGAGCCGGCGATTCGCCAAGGAGCCCACCCCTTTCAGACTGTCAGCCGCTGATTAGTCAGCCGCACACTACAGCACGCCGGTGGGGTGGCAGCCACCCCCGCAGTCCCCTTGTGGGGCCATGCGGTGCTCAGTAGTCTACGGCTGATTAATCAAGTAGTTACTTATTTGCTGGCGCTTGCTGACGCCTGCTTCGCTCGCGCCGGTCGCTGTAGATGGAGAGAGATGTTCACGTACCCGCAAGGCAAGCCGCGCCGGAGAATGCGCGCACCGGACACGACGGCGGAAGCCGGCTTCACGCTGATCGAGCTTCTCGTGGTCATCGTGATCCTCGGCGTCCTGTCCGCGATCGTCGTCTTCTCCGTCCGCGGCATCAACGACAAGGGTCAGGGCTCGGCCTGCAAGACCGACAAGGCCACGATCCAGACTGCGGAGGAGGCGTACTTCGCCAGCGGCAACCGCGGCCAGTACGGCACCATGGCGCAGCTGGTGGAGGGCGGATTCCTGTCCAGCGCCTCCGTCTGGTACGACGCCAACCCCAGCGGTGCCTCGTACGAGATCACGCCGAAGGCCGCCGCCCCCGGCGCTCCGGCGAACCCCTGCACCTCGGCCGGGTGAGCCCGCGCGGGATGTAGTCGAGGGGGCGGGCCGGTCGCTCAGGCGGTACGGGGGACCCGCCGCCCGGTCTGCTCGCCACGTATTGTGCCGGTCGCGACCTGTCTGCACTATTGCGGCCATGTCGTCCCTATTCATCGTTTTCCTCGGCCTGTTGGGGCTCGCGGTGGGGTCCTTCCTCAACGTCGCCGTCTCCCGCGTCCCGGACGGCCGCTCCGTCGTGCGGCCCCGCTCCGCCTGCCCGCACTGCGCCACGCCCATCGCCGCCCGGGACAACATCCCCGTCGTTTCCTGGCTCCTGCTGGGCCGCCGCTGCCGCGCCTGCCGGGCGCCGATCCCCGCGCGCTACCCGCTCCTCGAAGCGCTCACGGCCGCCCTGTTCGTCGCCGTGGCCCTGCGCTTCGGCCGGTCGGAGACGCTCCCGGCCGCGCTCGTCTTCACCGCCGGGCTGCTGGCCCTGGCCGCCTGCGACGCCGAACGCTTCCTGCTCCCCCGGCGGCTGCTCCACCCCACGCTCGGCCTCACCGCCGCCTGCCTCCTCGTGGCCGCGGCGGCCACCGGCCAGTGGCTGCGGCTCGGCGTGACCGCCGCCTGCGGGGTGGGCGCGTACGCCGTCTTCTTCGCCCTGCACTGGATACGGCCCGCCTGGCTGGGATTCGGTGACGTACGCCTCGCGGGCCTGCTCGGCACCGGGCTGGGCTGGCTGGGCCCCTCGTACCTCGTCCTCGCGCTCCTCGCCGGCAGCGCCGCCGGGCTGCTGGTGGGCGTCGCGCTCATGGCAGCGGGGCGGGCGAACCGCCACACCCGGCTCCCCTTCGGCCTGTTCCTCGCCGCCGGAGCCATCGCCGCCCTGCTCGCGGGCGCCCCCGTCGTCCACTGGTACGACAGCCTGAGCGATCCCTGTGCCCGCCCGGCCATCGCATACGGCGGCGACGATCCTTACCCTTGTCCCCATGAAGGAACCTGATCTGCCACTGGCCGAATGGATCGTGCTCGCACTCCTGGCCGAGCACCCCAGCCATGGCTTCGCCCTCGCGACCCTCACCGCGGAGGGTGCGGAAATCGGTGAGTTCTGGTACATCTCGCGCCCCATGGTGTACCGCTCGATCACGAGGCTCGTCGAGCGCGAACTGATCACTCCGGTCGGCGCCGAGGAAGGCAACCGCGGACCGCAGCGCATGATCTACGCCGCCACGCGCGCGGCGAAGGCCACGGTCACCCGGTGGCTCAGCGAGCCCGTGACCGAGCTGTTCGACGTCCGCGCCGAGCTGACGTGCAAGCTGCTGCTGCTCCAGCGGCGCGACTCCAGTCCTGCCCGGCTGGTCGAGCGGCAGCGGCTCGTCATCGACGAGATCGAGGAGTCGCTGCGCGCCAAGGAACTGGCCGCCGGTGACCATATCGCCCGCGCGAGCTACACCCTGCGCCTGGAACACGTCGCCGCCGCGCGCCGGTTCCTCGACGCCGTCGATGTCGACATCGCCGCCGAGGGCGCCGAAGCCGCCGCGGACCCGGCGCGGTCGGCCGTCAGGAGCGGCTGACAGCGCGACGGGCCCGGCGACCGCTTCCGCGCGATCGCCGGGCCCCTGTCATGGCAGGTCCCTCGGCTAGGGCACCTCGATGACCGTCTCGCAGGAGCCGCCCACCGCGACCGCGTCCGTGCCCGGGAGCACCGGACCGCCGTTGGCGTCCCCGGCGCAGAGGTCCGTGCCGCTGCCGCCCGCGAGGGTGTCGCTGCCCGCACCGCCGACCACGGTGTCGTTGCCGGAGCCGCCGGAGAGGGCGTCATTGCCCGCCCCGCCGTGCACGGCGTCCGCGCCGTCGCCGCCGCTGAGGGCGTCGTCGCCGTCGCCGCCGTCGATGGTGTCGGCGCCGCTGCCGGCCGAGACGGCGTCGTTGCCGCCGAAGGTGCAGATGGTGTCGTTGCCGCCGTTCCCGCTCACGCTGTCGTTCCCGTTGCCGGTCACGATGACATCGGCGCCGCTCGTGCCGTTCACGACCCCGTTGCCGGTGATCGTGGCGGCCAGACCGCGGCAGCCCGCCGAGACGGTGAGGGTCACGGTCGCGGCGCTCGATTCGGCCGTGCCGTCGCTCGCCTTGTACGTGAAGCTGTCACCGCCGACGTAGCCGCCGGCGGGCTGGTAGGTGAAGGAGCCGTCCGGGCCGAGCGTGAGCGTGCCGTGCGCGGGGCCGGTCACCAGCGATGCCGTCAGCGGGTCGGCGTCGGCATCGGTGTCGTTGCCGAGGACACCGGGGGCGCCGACGGTGAGCGGGGTGTCCGCCCCGATGTGGCTGTACGCGTCCGCGGCGGCCGCCGGAGGCCGGTTCGTGGTGTTGAGCAGCACTGACGCGTCCTTGACGAACGCCGCCGAGCCGTTGTTGTTGGCCGTGACGACATCGGGACGCCCGTCGCCGTCGAGGTCGGCCACCGCCGTGGCCTGCGGGGTGCTCCCGCCGTTCAGCCCGAAGGCCAGCGGGCTGCCGAAGGCGCCGGTGCCGTCGCCTTCGAGCACCAGGACCTCATGCGTACCGGCGCTGGAGACGGCCAGGTCGGCGTGGCCGTCGCCGTTGAGGTCCGACACCGACGCGGAGCTGAGGTTCGTGCCCGCCGTCACGACGCTCGCGGTGCCGAACCCGCCCGCGCCGTCGCCGGGCAGGATGGCGACGCGCCCCGGGGAGCCGGGCGCCACGACGACGGCGTCGGCCTTGCCGTCCTCGGTGACGTCGGCGACCTTGAGCTTGGAGGGGAGTGTGACGCCCGCCGGGAAGGCCGACGCCGCGCCGAAGCCGCCGTGGCCGTCGCCCAGCAGCACGGAGAGCGTGCCGGTCGAGGAGTTCGACGTGACGAGATCCAGATGGCCGTCACCGTTGAGATCGGTGGCCGTGACGCTCTGCGGGCCGGTGCCGCCGCCCAGGCCGAACTGCGTGGCCGAGCCGAAGGTGCCGTCGCCGTGGCCGAGTACCACCGAGATGTTGTTCGTGTTCGCGTTGGACGTGGCCAGATCCGGCGTGCCGTCCTCGTCGAGGTCGCCCACGGCGACATCGGTCGGGAAGCGGACGAGGCACGGGTTGTCGCCGGTGGTGTCGCAGCCGGGCGTCGGGTTGAGCTGGACCGCCGTCCCGGCGCCCAGCGCGCCCGTGCCGTTGCCGAGCCAGACCAGGGCGACATTGCCGCGCGAGTCCTGGCTGATCACGTCCTTGTGACCGTCGCCGTTGACGTCGCGGATCACGGCCGAGCCGAGGAAGACGCTGGACGCGGTGCGCGGCGCCGCGTACTTCGTCACGGCGCCGAAGCCGCCGCCGCCCGAGCCGAGGAACACGCCCAGGCCCTCGGCGCGGATCGCCGTGACGAGGTCCGGTCTGCCGTCGTTGTCGAGATCACCGATCGCGACGGCGGAGCCGCCGCGGCCGTTGTCGTCCAGGTTCACCGCGGTGGCGAAGGCGGTGGTGGCGGCGCCACTCGCCGTGGCGGGCCCGGCGGCCATCGTGAGGCTTGCCACCGCGAGGACGAGGGCGGCCGGGGCCCGGAGCCGCCGACGGCGCGGGACCGCGAGCGGGCGGCCGTACGGCATGAGGTGCCGACGTGGAGAGGTGTGCATGGATGCGTGCATGGGTGAGGCCCCTCCTCAGGGCCGGTGCGTCGAAGGGTGGGCTGGCGCGCCCCGGCAGGACGGCGTGAGCGCGCGCGGGTCCGCCGATCCGCCGATCCGCAGGACAGGAGACGCACGGGGCCGGAGCCGCCGAACGGACGGTGTGCCCGCCCGGCCGGCGGCCCGTCGCCCCGTGCTCCCGGGCGCCTAGTAGCCGTAGGCGGCGAGGGTGGACTGGATGGTGGTGTCCCCGTCCCACTGGCTGGTGAAGAGGCTGCTCCAGGCGGCCGCCGCGCCGGTGTTTCCGCCGGTCAGGGCGACTCCGTACTGCTGGATGTCCCCATAGCCGGAGTAGGCGCTCGCGTCGAGCTCCGTCCAGGTGTTGGGGTCATTGCCCGTGGTGCCGTTCAGCGAGCTCGACGTCCAGCTCACGTTCACGATGTTCGACTTCGCGACCAGGCCCAGCTGGGTGTTCCCGCCGGCGTTCGCCGTCACCGCGCCGCGCACCTGGCTGATCCCGGACTCCAGGCGCACCTTGCACGCCGTGCCCGCGCTGTCGCAGGCGCTGCCCCGGAACACGTTCTGGCCCGCGCCGCTGTCGACCCACGAGAAGCCGTTCTGGGTCAGCGCCTGCTTGGACGCCGCGCCGAAGGGCGCCGAGGCCGGGTCGGCGACCGCGACGCGGCGCCCGCTCACCCCGAGCCAGCTCACCAGCGCCGAGATCGTCGTGGGCGCGCCGGAGACCGGCGAGGCATCGCAACGGGGCGACTGCGCCTTGCCGTTGCCGCTGCCGTTGGCGTCCGCGCCGAACGCGAGCGGCGGACTGGCCGCGTTGGACGGGTCGTCGCCCTTGGTCGAGCCCGCCCAGCTGCCGCTGCAGCTGTAGATCGCCAGATGGCCGATCGCCACGGGGTGCTTGCTGTTGATGTCACCGTTGCACTCGACGCTTCCGCTCGCGGTGCAGGTCCCGCCGTCCGCGGTCGGGATGACGGCGTCCACATTGGCCTCGTCCGCCGACAGGAACGCGTCGATGTGCAGCGACCCGTTCACGCAGTTGTTCGAGGAAGAGGGATTGCATGTGGTGTACGGGCCGGCGCTCTTCAGCTGCTGGCGCAGGTTCCCCGAGGTGATGCCCCGCATCGTCGAGGTGTCGATCACCGGCTTGTTCCAGAATCCGCCGACCTGCGAGGCGGTGTTCGCCGTGAACGGTGTGAACGACTGGAGCGTCGCGATCGTACCCTTCATGTCCTTGAGGGCGGGGTACATGTTGTTCGCGACGCCGACCTGTGTGTCCGTCGTCGCGAACGCCGTCGGCGCCGTGGCGGTGATCAGCGCCGTCGCGAGGGCACCCACCGCGAGCGCGCTCCGTACGCGGCGCATCAGGGTGCGGCCGGAGTACGGGGCGCTGCGCGCGTGGCTGGACCTTCGTTGCATCTGCTACTCCTCGTTGATCTGGCGGGCGGCGGCTGCCGCCGTACGGCACCCCCTGGGTGGGATCAGGTCATGCCCGCGAACTCCTGGGCATCTGCCAGGTTTCCGGCATGACGGTGCCGCACATGCGTAGATGGTGCGCACCTGACAACTCGGTAGTCAACGATTGACAACTTGGCTCGCCGTGGATGTAATGCACGCGTCCAGCCTGCTGCGGGCCGGCGGCGCGTGCCGTCGGTCCGCCGCGGCACGCGAGCGAGAGGCCGGCGGTGCGATGAACGACAGAGGCGTGGTGCCGCGGTGTTGAGCAGACTCCCGGGCCCGCCCGCGCTCAAGCGGGCTGTGCTGGCCCTCGTGGTGGTCGCGGCGGCGCTGGCCGTCGTGGTGTTCGTCCGAGGCGGCACCGGCACGTCCGCCCAGGCCCGGCAGCCCGACCGCGACTGGTGCACACCGGGCACCTCGCGCACCGCGCTCTGCCCGAACGGCAAGGGGTTCGACGCGAAGGAGTACGCCGCCCACGGCGACGCCTTCGAGTGCGTCCACTTCGCCAGCCAGGCGGACGCCCAGGCGGTGCTCCGGGCCGACCCGGCCGATCCGAACCACCTCGACGACGGAGGCGGCGTCGCCTGCCGCGGCCTGCCGGAACCGCGCGACATCGCACCCGTTCCCCGCCCCGCCCAGCAGCCCTCCTGCGGCCCCGCCGACACCCGCAGCGCGCTCTGCCCGCAGCCGGAACGGGCCTTCGACGCCCGCTACTTCCTGCGCTACGGCAATGACGCCTACGACTGCCCGGACCTCGCGAGCCAGGCGGACGCGCAGGCCGTCCTGCGCTTCCAGCCCGCCGACCCGAACCGCCTCGACGGCGACGGGAACGGCATCGCCTGCCCGGACCTGCCGGGACCGAAGGACGTCAAGCCCGTACGAAGGGGAACGCCGTGACGCGGCACGGGCCCGCCCGCGCGCTCGGGCCGCACAGGACCCCTCGACCGAAGGAAGCCCCGAACGCCATGACCCCCGCCCCCCGCCTGTTCCGCTTGCGCGCCGCGAGACGCGAAGACGGCTTCACGCTCATCGAGTTGCTCGTGGTCATCGTGATCCTGGGCGTGCTCTCCGCCATCGTGGTCTTCTCCGTCCGGGGCATCGGAGACAAGGGCCGCAAGAACGCCATCGCCGCCGACGCGGCCACCCTGCGCACCGCCCAGGAGTCCTACTGCGCGCGGCACGGCCACTACGGGACGGCCGACGACCTCAAGGCCGATGGCCTGCTGACCGGCGACCCGGTCTACAACATGGTGGTGGTCGGCGAGGAGAACAAGTGCGGCCGGGGCGCGAAGTCCTCGTTCACGCTGTACGACACCTCCACGCCGACGGAGGCGGCGGCGGAGGCGATCCCGGTGGGCCCGGGTCCGGCCGATCTCGCGGTCGACGAGAAGACCGACCGCGTGTACGTGGTCTCCAGCGGCGGCAACTCCGTGACCGTGATCGACGGCAGGACCGACAAGCCGGTCGGCGCTCCGATCGACGTCTCCGGCGCGGTGACGAACCCGACCCGGATCGCGGTGGATCCCACCAGCGGGCAGGTGTACGTCGGCGGCACGGGCGGGGTCGCGGTCATCGACACGACCAAGGCCCATCAGGTGACCCCTGTCGGCGGTTTCACGGCGACCGTCACCGCCCTGGCCGTCTCTCCCGAGAACGGCGAGGTGTACGTGGGCGGCGGCGGGGCGAGTACGTCACGGGTCGCCTGGATCGCTCCCGGCGGCACCTCCGCGACATCGATCACCCTGCCCGCTACGGGACTTGTGACCGCGGGGAACGGCATGGACTTCCAGTTCGACCCCGCCCGCCACGCGGTGTACCTCGCGAAGTCGGGTACCGGCAGCGGCGCGACCCCGGCCACCGACACCGGGCTGTTCGCCATCTCCTCGCAGACGCACGAGGCCAGGATCGTGGCGCAGTTCCCGACGAAGCCGAGCTGCGGCACCAACGCCGGGAACGTCCTCACCATCAACTCCGTCCGCGGCCGGACCGTCGTCGACCCGAGCCGCAATCTCGTCTACCTCCTCGCCAGGAGGTGCGTGCCGGACCCGGTGAAGCCCACGGGCCCGTGGAAGACGGTCGCGACGACGATCGCCGTCAACCCCGGCGACGGCAGTTCCACGGCGATCGACGACCCGGTGGGAGCCTCGTACACCCCCATCTCGGCGGTGCGCAACGCCGCTTCGGGATCGGTCCACGTCTACCTCAGCGGGGGCGCGTACTGCGGCGGCGCCGGGGGCCGGATCGACCGGATCGTCGGGACGACGGTCACGGGGCAGACACCCGTCTGCGGGGCGTCTAGCCCCATCGGGAACCCGGCGCGGAAGATCGCGCTGCTGGACAAGTACAACCGGATCTTCGTCGCACAGCAGAACACCTACAGAGCGCCGGGCGGCGTCGGCCTGTCCGACGCCGGCACGCTGCTGACGCATCCTCCGCTCGGCACGGCCCGCCAGTTCGCGGCGCTGGCCGTGAACAACACGACGGCGAAGGTGTACGCGGTCGATCCGGAGGGCGCCGGCGCCCTCATAGTGTTCCGGACGGGGAAGGTCTAGGACCGTGCGAGAGTTCCGTACCCCCGTCGCGGTGCTCGCCGCGATCGCGGCGGTCACGCTGCTGACCGCGTGCGGGGCCGAAGGCGGGCCGCAGGAGCGGGCGTTCGATGTCGCGCCGTATGTGCACCAGGGGCATGTTGCCGACTGCGAGGCGTTCGGCAGCCAGGCCGACGCGCAGGCCGTGCTGAGGGCGGACGCGCTCGACCCGAACGGCCTCGACCGGGACGGCGACGGCATCGCGTGCCCGGACCTGGGCGGCCCGAAGGACAGGAAGCCGGTACACCGGGACTTCATGACCGATGTGGACGGGGCGCCGGTGATCGAGCCGAAGGAGGCGCCGTAGCAGGGGTGGTGGAGACGCCATGACCGGCCGAGTAGACGCCATGACCGGGCCGGCCACCGGTCAGTGGCGGCCGGGCCGGTCACAGCGCCGGGTCCTCGGGCCCGGTCAGACCAGGTCGAGCAGTTCCGTGTGCACGGCGGCATGCCCGCGGTGCTCGTCGACGAGACGGATCTGGAGGATCCAGTGAGCCCGCCACCCCTCGCCCAGCGTCCGGCGCAGCGGCCAGCCGTTGTCCGGGCCGATGAAGAACTCCGGCCGGGTCACCGCCTCCGCGTACGAGGCGGGCGCGGTGCCGGTCAGCCGCCCGCAGTGCCAGGAGCCCAGGCTCCGGCCGGCCTTGGCCGCCAGGGCGCGGACCTCCGTGTACAGCTCGCGCCCGGTGAGGTGGTCGTCGGCCCGGAAGGCATCCCGGGCGCCGGTGGCCACGGCGGCCAGATCGTGGACGAGGCCCCGCCGCGCGGGATCGTCGCCGAGGGCCACGGTCCGGGCGAAGCCCGTCTCGTACGGGGCCACCAGCGGCTCGAAGTCCAGTACGACCAGATCTCGCGCGCCGATCACCCGTACCGGCCAGCGCCCGCCGACGGCGGTGTTCGGCCCCGACCGCACGAACCGGCGGCCGACCCGGCCCGCCCGTACGCCGAACACCTCGCGGGCGAGCAGGGCGATCCGGTTGTCGGCCTCCTCCTCGCTGCGGCCGGGCCTGATCACCTGCGTGGCCAGGACCTGCGCGAACAGGCGCTGCGCCATGCGCTGGCCCTCCCGCAGGTGCAGGGCCCGCAGCCCCCGGTCCATCCGGTCCAACGTCGTCATCGTGCGTCCTCGCTGTCAGCCGTACCCGCGCCGCGCCCCTCGCCGCCGGACCCGCCGGCGCCCGCGCCACCCCTCGTACCGGCCGGGGCACGCCGCGGCGGGCCCGGAGCGGGGGAGGTGACCGACCGGTGCGCACGAAAGGGCCCGGACCGCGCAGCCGAACCTAACAGCGCCCGCCCGCCCGGCATCACCGGTCGATCCTCCAGCGCTCGCCGCGGCCCGGGGGCCCGCGTTGGTCCGTCGTACGAGGCCCGGCGCGCGCGGCGTCGGCCCTCAGGCGAGATGTTCCACGCGTTCGCCGTTGAGGAGGTAGAGCGGGAGGTGGGCGCGTTCCAGGGGGAAGGGGAATCCGTTGTCGTGGGCCATCGTGGCCATCGCGAGGGCGCCGAGGGCCAGGTGGGAGCGGGCCGGGCCCGGCGCGCCCCAGTAGCCCGCGTGGTCCGAGAGGGCGTCCGACAGGGCCGAGGCGAAGGCTTCGTGGTCGGCGGTGAGCAGGCGGTGGAAGAGGGCGACCGGGTGGTAGTCGATGCGGTTCACGAAGTCCGAGGGGGCCCGGGTCACCGCCTCCGGCATCGAGGTCTTGATGGTGGCCAGCAGCTTGGGGACCACGTCGTCGGCGGAGTGCTCGTCGGAGAAATAGGTCTGCAGGGTGTCGATCCAGTGCAGGACGTACTCGTCGACGGTCTCGTCCTGCCGCAGCGTCTCCAGCGGTACGCGGCACAGCCGCGCGGTGCGCTCCTTCTGGCGGCAGACCATCGCGAGGTACAGCGCGTCGAGCCAGGCGCGGGCGTCCGCCGAGGGAGCGGCCGGCAGCGCCGGCAGCGGGACCACCAGGTCCTCGCCGAGGTAGAGGTCCTGCGGCCGCTCGGAGCCGGTGAACAGGGTGCTGCCGAGGCGGAGTGCGGCCTCCCACGCGCTCCAGGCGGCGATGCCCGAAGCCTTCGGGTCCTCCACGCACTCGACGTGGGCCAGCGCGAGGGCCGAGGCGAAGGCGTCGGCCAGGCCGGCGGGCTCCTCGGCGAGCCCGCGGACCGACTCCGCCGTGGCCGCCGTGAGCGCGGCGGCGTCCGGTGCCTCGGCCGCGGCGGCCGTGTGGATGCGGCCGGCGCGGTCCAGCCGGACCAGGCCCTTCATCAGGCCGAGCAGCCGCGGGGGCGGCTGGAGGGAGAACGTACGCGTCTCCTCGTCGATGACGGTGAGCGAGGTCAGGGCGCCCTCGTGCCACCAGTAGACCCGCGGGGACAGCTCGCCCGGCCCGTCCTCGTAGGCGCGCAGGGCGTATTCGGCCAGCCCGTTGAGGGCGTCCACGACGGAGCCGTCCGTGATCGGGTGGAAGGCGAGGAGGTGCCGGTTGGGGACGATCACGAGCGCGCCGGCGCTCGGCAGTGACTCTCCGGTGACCTCCAGGGCCACTTGGGCGAGGAAGAGCGCCTTGCTCGCGATGAAGGGGGAGTCCCCGTGCAGGGAATGCAGCCGGGCGCGCCCCGCGACGGACACCTCCTCGTGCTTGACGGGTACCGCCAGCAGATTTGCGTGTGCGGCGCGTCCCAGCTCGTCCAGGCCCGCGCGCTCGACGTCGTGGTCGGTGAGGATGCGTACGCTCGTCGGCGCGTCGAGCGCGAAGGCGAAGACGAGGCCGTCGGCCACGACCCGCGCGTACGTCATCGAGGCGGCGATCTCCGGGGTGAACGTGCCGATGGGCAGCAGCCGGGAGTGCACGCCGCGCAGCAGCTCCTCGGCGGACTCCTCCCCGCGGCCGGCCTGCCGGAGGCTCGCGAAATGCGCGGCGACCAGCTCGGGCCAGCGGGATTCGGGGTGTTGGCGGCAGAGGTGCGCGAGGTTGTGGAGGGAGTGGTGGTGGCCGTCGCGGAGGTAGGGGGCCACGAGCTGTCGCAGGTACGCGGCCTGAGGGTCCGTCAGCATCGGCAGGTCGGAGGAGGGCCCGGGGGAGTCGAAAGCGCCGTTCGTATTCATTCGTTCGACTCTACGACGCGTGGCGCGGGTCGGGGCGGCCGGCGAGCGGCGTGGCGCGGCGGGCCGGTGCGTCGGAGCGGGCGGGGGCGTTCGCAGACGTACACGGTGGTGGGGCGCCCGCGTACGCCGTGGCCGCCGGCTCTCGACTCGCTGGAGACGGGCTGGAGTCACAAGATCGGGCCTTGCCGGTCACACCTCCGCCGACGACAGTGGGGGGTCTTCGCGGGGCGACCGGTGGAGACCGGACCGCGCGGCACGCGGAGGACGCGGCTTTTGCGGAGGGCGCGGCTTTACGGAGGACGCGGCCTTTGCGGAGGGCGCAGCTTTTCCGGACGGAGCTTTTCCGGACGGAGCTTTTCCGAAGAGGAACGGACGGAGCTCTCCGCACAGACAGAGCTTTCAGAACAGACGGGGCTTTTCCGAACAGAGCGAAGGGACAGTAGGACACCCATGAACGCGAACGCACACATCGAGGCCGTCTTCGACGAGACCCGGCGGCGCAACCCGGCGGAGCCCGAGTTCCACCAGGCCGTGGCGGAGGTACTGGAATCCCTCGGACCGGTCTTCGAGCGGCACCCCGAGTACGCCGCGACCGGGATCCTGGAGCGGCTGTGCGAGCCCGAGCGGCAGTTGATCTTCCGGGTCCCATGGGTGGACGACAGCGGCGCGGTGCGCGTGAACCGCGGCTTCCGGGTGGAGTTCAACAGCGCGCTGGGCCCGTACAAGGGCGGGCTGCGGTTCCATCCGAGCGTCAACCTCGGCATCGTGAAGTTCCTCGGCTTCGAGCAGATCTTCAAGAACGCGCTGACGGGGATGGCGATCGGCGGCGGCAAGGGCGGCGCCGACTTCGATCCCAAGGGCCGCTCGGACGGCGAGATCATGCGGTTCTGCCAGTCCTTCATGACGGAACTCCACCGCTACCTGGGCGAGCACACCGACGTGCCCGCCGGGGACATCGGCGTGGGCGGGCGCGAGATCGGCTACCTGTTCGGCCAGTACAAGCGGATCACCAACCGCTATGAGTCCGGCGTCCTGACCGGCAAGCCGGTGGGCTGGGGCGGCTCGCACGTCCGCACCGAGGCCACCGGCTACGGCGCGGTGTTCTTCGCGCACGAGATGCTGGCCACGCGCGGCCTCGGCTTCGACGGGCGCCGGGTGGTGGTCTCGGGCTCGGGGAACGTGGCGGTGTACGCGGTGGAGAAGGTGCACGCCCTCGGCGGCCGCGTGGTGGCGTGCAGCGACTCCTCCGGCTACCTGGTCGACGAGGCCGGCATCGACCTGGAGCTGCTGAAGGAGATCAAGGAGGTACGCCGCGAGCGCATCGCCGCCTACACGGAGGCCCGGCCCGGCGCGAGCTTCTCCGCGCGCGGCACGGTGTACGACGTCCCCTGCGACATCGCGCTGCCGTGCGCGACCCAGAACGAGCTGGCCCGCGAGGACGCGGTGGCCCTGGTGAAGAACGGCGTCCGGGCGGTCGCGGAGGGCGCGAACATGCCGTGCACCCCGGCGGCGGTCCAGATCTTCCGCGACGCGGGCGTCCTCTTCGGCCCGGGCAAGGCGGCGAACGCCGGAGGCGTAGCCACGTCGGCGCTGGAGATGCAGCAGAACGCGGCCCGCGACACGTGGACCTTCGCGCAGACGGAAGCCCGCCTGGCGTCGATCATGCGCGAGGTCCACACCCAGTGCCGCGAAACGGCAACCACCTACGGCGGCAACGGCGACGACTACGTCCTGGGCGCGAACGCGTCGGGCTTCCTCCGGGTGGCGGAAGCGATGACGGCCCAGGGGGTCATCTAACCCGGGGGGCCGGGACCGCGCGGGGCCCCGGGCCCCTGCCCGGCCCGGCCCCCGCACCAGGAGTTCCCGGGCGCGGTGGGCCTCGGGGGCCGGGGCCCCGGCCCCCGCTTCTGGGCTCCGGTTGGCCCCTTGCCTTGGGGCCCGGGCTTGGGGCTGGCGCCCCGCCTCCGGCCCCTGACTCCTGACCCTCGGTGGGCCGGTGGGCCGGTGGGCCGGTGGGCCGGTGGGCCGGTGGGCCGGTGGGACGCCGGGGCCCGGGCTTCCCGGACCACCGGGCCCGGTGGCTCAGGGCGTCGCGGCACGCCCGCCCCGGCGGCATGGGCTCCCGGGCCGCTGCGGCGGCCCGGGGCCGG